>CAZBQP010000006.1:0-18194 GCA_964494075.1 uncultured Clostridia bacterium | reverse complement strand
CTAACTCTTTCATTATATACACGCACGCAAGTTTTGTCAAGCAATCACAAGGGGACAACAAAAAAAACTTCGCCGATTCACAGGTTTATCCGTCTCGCACAACATTTCCTTTACATGTAGCCCACGTTCGTTTCACGTTTATTTTAGCCCGATTGCCGATAAAACTTCCCCTGTTTTTTGTCCTTCGTATGTAAAACGAAGTTTCTCTAAAGAAAAAGGAAGTTCATTAATAATTTTCAGGAGCACACCAACAAATCCAAGGGTACCATGTATGAGTTTACCATTCTTTTCCACGATATGCGCAGGCATTCCGTAGAAGATTTGGAATAAGAGATTGCTCCCGTCCACCAACAATAATTTCCCCATTTTCAGCTTACAGCTTGCTCAATTCATACCCCGTCTTGCTATCCTTAACGGCGTAGCCAAGCTCGGTAAGTTTCGCACGAAGTTCGTCACTCTTTGCCCAGTCTCGGTTGGTACGAGCCGCCCAACGTTCCTCGGCGATTGCCTGCACTTCGGCAGGGACGTCGCTTGTATTCTTAGTTTCGTACCATGCGACGTATTCCTCCGCTTTCTGCTTGAACAATCCCAAAAGTCCGTACGTTTTACGAATCTGCAATGCCGCCGAAAGCGCCGTGAACATGCTGCCTGATTTTTCCTCGGCAATGTACTTCTTAATTTCTTTGAAATAACCGAACAGGTTGGACAACGCAAGCGCAGTATTGAAGTCGTCGCTCATGCAAGCGTTAAACTCATTATCAATCTTTTCCGCATACGCAGCCGCTTTTTCTACTTCTTCGGGTGAGATTTCCCACTCGATCCCCTTCATCTTCCACATCACTTTTTCGATGACGGCAAGCACTTTATAAAATTCGTAAAGGTGTTTTTCCGCCTCGGGGAAAAGGGTGTCCGTCACGTTGATGTCGTTGCGATAGTTGGTTTCAAGCAACGCAAATTTAACCGCCTCGTCCGAATATTTATCCAACAGATCGTTCAAAAGCAAGCTATTTCCCAACGATTTACTCATCTTCTGACCGTTGACCTTAATCAGCCCGTTGTGCGTCCAATATTTCACGAACTGCTTGCCCGTGAGCGCTTCCGTCTGTGCAATTTCATTCTCGTGATGAGGGAAAATCAAATCCCTACCACCACCGTGAATATCAATTTGCTCGCCAAACGCCTTGCGGTTCATCGCCGAGCATTCGATATGCCAGCCCGGTCTACCTTTCCCCCAAGGAGAATCCCAAGAGATTTCTCCCGGTTTCGCACTCTTCCAAAGGGCAAAATCGTACGCATTCTTTTTCTCCCCGTCGTTGTCAACACGCACGCCGTCAAGCGCATCTTCGATATTGCGGTTGGATAACTGCCCGTAGGCAGGATAGGATTCCACGTCAAAGTACACGTCGCCGTTTTTCGTCGCATAGGCGTGTCCTTTCTCGATAAGTGCAGACACAAAATCAATGATGTTTTGAATATTTTCCGTCGCCTTCAACCACACGTCGGGATCATCCACGTGAAATCTACCCATCGCCGCATTGATACTCTCGATCATCTTTTCTGCATACTCGTCCGCAGGAATTCCCGTCTCGTGCGATTTTGCAATAATCTTATCGTCTACGTCCGTGTAATTGCGCGCATACGTTACGTCATAACCGAGTTTTTTAAGATATTTACGCATAATATCGTAAATGAGCGCCTGATAGGCGTGTCCGATATGCGCTTCCCCCGACACGGTGATGCCGCACGCATACATTTTTACTTTGTTCTCTTCCAAAGGAACAAATTCTTCCTTTCTCTTCGTCAAAGAATTGTAAATTTTCATAATAATCTCCTCTTATTTTTTCTTTCATTCAAATGCCTTGCGATATTTTGAAAAGCGCTTGATTCAAATATAATGAGCCGCTGCAATCATATCCACCTCTCATAATCCTGTACGAGAAGAAAATAACTCCATTTTCTTTTCTCGCTATCCACAGCCGAGTTGCAACGCCTTTTTATTGTTCAACGCATACATGGTATGCTCATTTTACCTTTTTTATTCTTTTTTCTCTCGTTGCGCGTATTCCTTCGCCTCATGGGAAAGGGATACCGCCGTCACCATTGCAGCATGCGTTACGTCCTCCCCCTCCGCATTTCGAATGCGAACAATTCTCCCGGGCACTCCGACAACGGTTGCGTACGGAGGAACTTCCTTCAACACGACTGCGCCTGCGCCGATCTTTGCACCCTCTCCGACGGTAAATCCGCCAAGCACCTTTGCTCCGGCAGAAAGCACCACATTTTCCATAATGGTGGGATGGCGTTTTCCACGCTCCTTGCCCGTACCACCGAGCGTCACCCCCTGATAGATTACGACGCCCGTTTTCACCTCCGCCGTTTCTCCAATCACAACGCCCATGCCGTGGTCGATAAACACGCCGCTTTCTATTTTTGCCCCCGGGTGAATTTCTATCCCTGTAAAGAACCTGGCGAGTTGGCTCAAAATCCTTGCGAGCAATTTAAGCTTTCTTTCGTGCAAAAAATGCGCCACTCGATACCACGCCAAGGCATGAACACCTGCATAGGTGAGCAAAATTTCGAAGCCGTTGCGTGCCGCAGGATCGTTTTTCTTCGCCGCACGAATATCAGCTCGCAAATTTCGGAACCACATAATACCTCTCATTCACCTCTATCCCAACAGGGGAAATCCATAATTGCCTCTTTAGCCACGAAAAAAGACGCCCTCACGCTTCATACGTAAAGGCGTCCTTCCAACGCTGTTCCACTTTACTTCGGAAAGCTACGCTCTCCCTCGTTTTGCCCGTTTACGGCGAGCCGCCGCGGAAATTACTCCGTCCTCTCAGCCTTTCAGCCACCACGAAAACGCACTTTCTCCGCATTCACACCCGATTGCGCTTACAGCCTATGACGCAACTCTCTGTACGGGGAATGACGAATACTCTTTTTTCGCTCGGAATTGAATTTTTATCATTATATCATATTTATATGTAAAAAGCAAGTATTTCTGCGCCTAATTTTCATTTCCACGCATTTTTACCCCTCCTTCTCTCCTTTCTTTCATTTCTCATAAAACCGCTCATTTTTTTCGATTTTTTATCAAGTTCACAACTTAATTAAATTTTTTTTGTTAAAAATGGGATAAAATAGAAAATAGTAGGTGTAAATGTTTGCTTTTCTTTCAAATTTGTGATAAATTAATAGTGATAATAAATTCAAAAAGGAGAATAACCATGAAACGTGATCGTATCACTGAAATTGCCGAGCTCTTGGACAAACGCGGCAAACTGACATTGAAACAGTTGGAAGAATACTTCCCCTACGTATCTCAGATGACGCTTCGTCGCGACTTATTCCAGTTGGAAGAAGAAGGAAAAGTCATTCGTATCCGCGGCGGCGCTATGTCCGTACGTGAAGTGGAAAAAACCTCCGGCGGTCCTTACACGAAAAAGACGACCCTCAACACCGATGCTAAAATCGAAATTGCGCAAAAGGCAGCGGAACTCATTGATGAAGGCGCATCCATCTTTATCGACGGTGGCTCGACAGCTTTGTACCTCGTCAAAGAAATGGCAGATAAGCCTTGCAATATATTTACCAACGGCTTGGAAGTAGCCAAAGCATTGGCACAGAAGAAGAACGTCGTGGTCAACCTCTTGGGCGGTCAGCTCATCAAAGAAAACCTCGCAACGGCATCTTCCTTCTCCTCCCTCTACTTCACGGATACCAACTTTGAACTTGCCATCATCTCGGCCGCAGCATTCACCGCAGAAAGCGGTTTCTCCTGCAGCTCCCAGGTGGAAGCAGAACTTCTCCGCGGTATCTGCAAGAAGGCAAAATTCCTGTACATGATGCTCGACAGCTCGAAGATCGGCAAAATCAAGCCCTTCACCTTCGCACGCCCCGAAGACATCAACGTACTCATCACCGACAGCAATTTCCCTGCCGATTTGAAGGAAGAATTCAAGACGAGAGACATCGTTGTCATCTAATCTAAAAGATTATACATAATAGTGAAAGCAAAAAGCCGCTCGTAATGCAAAAGTTTACGGGCGGTTTTATTCATGCTTTACATTTTCTTGATTGTAAGCGAGCATACATAAAAACCGCATGGGATTCCATGCGGTTTTCTTGTTGTAATCAGACTTTGAAAAAGACTTAGTTCTTCATTGCAGCAACTTGTTTTGCAACTTCTTCGCTAAGATCTTCGCTCTTCTTTTCAAGGCCTTCGCCCATTACGAAGAATGCGAACTTGCTGATGTTCGTGTTTGCGCCTTTCAAAAGTTCAGCAATTTTCTTGGAGTCGTCTTTGATGAAGGGCTGTTCAACAAGGCAGTTTTCTTCATAGTACTTTTTAATTCTACCAAGCACCATCTTTTCTGCGATTGTTTCGGGTTTACCTTCGTTCATAGCCTGCTGCTTCAAAACTTCCTTTTCTTTTGCAAGCGTTTCTTCAGAAACTTCTTCCTTGGTCAAGTAAGCAGGTTTCGTGAATGCGATCTGAAGGGTAACGTCGTGTGCAACTTCTTTTGCTGCATCCGTAGCTTCGCCTGCCATATCGAGCATAACGCCGATCTTGCCGCCAAGGTGAATGTAGCTTTCCAAGAAGCCTTCGCTTTCAAATCTTTCAAATCTTCTAACAGCAATCTTTTCGCCGATGACAGCGATTTTTGCCTTCAAGTATTCTTCGATGGTGCATTCGTTGCCTTCGTCAACGATCGTGCATGCGTGAAGCGCTTCTACGTTTGCAGGAGCAGCCTTTGCGATTACTTTTGCAATTTCGTTAGCGATCTGGGAGAAGAGAGGTCCCTTTGCAACGAAGTCGGATTCGCAGTTGAGTTCGATAAGCACGCCTACGTTGCCTTCGATGTGGCAAGCAACGATACCTTCTGCTGCGATACGGGAAGCTTTCTTTTCAGCCTTTGCAATCCCTCTTTCACGAAGAAGGTCAGCAGCTTTGCTCATGTCGCCGTCAGCGTCCGTCAATGCTTTCTTGCAGTCCATTACGCCTGCGCCCGTTCTTTCACGAAGCGCCATTACGTCTTTAGCTGTAAATGCCATAGTTATTTTCTCCTTATTCCTATTATGATAATGATGATTTTTTCGTAAGGTCAATCCTACAACAATTCGCAAGATTGATTAGGGATACGGGCGACGCGCGCCCGTATCGAATAATTCAATTATTCAGCAGCAACAACTTCTTCGATATCTTTTGCTTCTGCTGCGTCAACTTCGGGAGCAACAAGCGCTTCTTCGCCCTGGTTTGCTTCGATAACTGCGTTTGCAATTACGGAAGAGATGAGTTTGATCGCACGGATTGCGTCGTCGTTACCGGGGATTACGTAATCAATTTCGTCGGGATCGCAGTTGGTGTCGGTGATAGCAACGATCTTGATACCAAGCTTCTTTGCTTCCTTGATTGCGATGTCTTCGTTATGAGGGTCAACGACGAACATAACGCCGGGCATGGATTTCATATTCTTAATACCGTTAAGGTTGGTCTGCAACTTTTCCATTTCCTTCTTGAGCAAGATAACTTCTTTCTTGGGAAGGTTTTCAAAGTCACCGTTTGCTTCCATAGCTTCCAACTTTTCGAGATATTCCACACGGCTTCTCATCGTCTTGAAGTTGGTAAGGCAACCGCCAAGCCAACGGCTGTTTACGTAGAACTGACCGCAACGTTCAGCCTCTTCTTTGATTGCGTCCTGAGCCTGTTTCTTCGTACCAACAAAGAGAACGGACTTACCAGCTTTCACGCTGTCGCAAACGAATGCGTACGCTTCTTCAATCAAGTTTGCAGTGATCTGCAAGTCGATGATGTGAATGTCGTTTCTTGCTGCGAAGATGTACTTCTTCATTTTGGGGTTCCACTTTCTCGTCTGATGACCGAAGTGAACGCCTGCTTCCAAGAGCTGCTTCATAGTAATAACTGCCATAATTCAAACCTCCGTTTTTTCCTCCTCGCCTTGTGTTGGCTCGTAACAACGTCCGCATGAAAAAAAGAATTTACGGACACGGATTACGCACAATGAGCGAGTGTGAATTTTTAGCTTTTCTATTTTACCATATAGGACAAACCTTTGCAAGTCATTTTGCATGATTTTTAAAGATTTTTTTGATTTTTTTAACTTTTTTTACTCTTTACCTATGGAGAATTTCTTGTCGGAATCCAGAATCCTTAATCTTGTGCGATTTGCAAAGCCTGCGTTTTGATGAGATTAATTTTTTTTCTATATAGACGTTAACATGACAAGGGACTAACGAAATTTTCGTTAGTCCCCTTCTGCGTTTACTCTACAACCCACACTTCGATTGAGAAGTATTGCAAGTCACCTGTAATTAAAGAAAAATTGATTTATAAAAATATGACTTTAATCATCAAAATATATATCGTCTATAACATCCATAAACAAATGACCTTTGATGGAAAAACCGTTTAGAAATTCATCGAAAGAATTATAATTCGCTAAGGTTTTTCCGTAAGAATAAATTTCAATACTTTTCCCCGAAGGTTGCATCACAAACGAAAAATCCTCATAGCGAAGAGTTACTTCATTTTGATTTTTCATTTCTTCTTTAATCCACGATAAAAACTCTGCATTATTCAATTCCATATTATAAAAATCTCCCTTTATTTTTTGCTTTTTTCCATTCAGCTTTTTCTTGCTTATTAGGCTTTCTGGGTACTTTTGCTCTTTGTTTACCCTTCCAATCATGAATATGATCATACGGACGATGTGAGTCTGCAGTATCCATATCCTTATATACCCAACCATCATCGCCAAACTTTCTTCTAGAGCGAAACGCTCCCGTTTCAGCATTATAAGTATCAATGTAGGTGTTTACTGCCCACTTTATCGGTTTATGTTGTTTATCTGTTCTATGAAAGTTTTTTCCGTGAAAAAATTGTTTGTAGGGTTTGTTCATTACTATACCACCTCCTTTAACTAAACCCATCTTTTGAGTAGACACTTTGTATAATATGACTAGTTGAGGGTATATTTATGATGGATAAAATCAAAATAAAAGTATCGTCTTTCGTAGCAAATATATTAGAAAACGATGCTTTGCGTTTTGGATTTATGAAAAACGGAAAATCAAACAAAAACGCATTGCTAAATAAACTTATTCCAACACTTGTAGAAGTTAGGAAAGTAAGACGGAATGAAATTGAAGATATTCTGAAAAATGAATACAATAGAGATGATAGCGAAAATATCTATAATAAAAAAGAAAAACTAAAACTATCCGTAGCAAAAATGCTACGGATAGTTTTATTTTTTCTCATTGAACGCCTAAAATAAAAGTATGCGAAAAATAGAATATGCCCCGAGAATCGAAAAGACTCGGGGCATATCGCGTTTCTACATTTTTTACAGATTTTTCTCTATGAATTCCTCAAGAAGTTCTTGAGGTTTAAATCCAAGACTGTTGTCCACGGGAACACCGCCCTTGAACGCAATGATATTCGGAATATTCGTGATGCCGTATTTGACGGCTGCAGCCTCGCTGTCCTCTTCGTCGATGTCAATCTTCACAAACACCGCCTGCTCCTCGTATTTGTCGGAAATTTCCTCGAACACGGGCGCCAACATTCTGCAAGGACCGCACCAGCTTGCCCAAAAATCGCAGTACACCGTTTTATCGGTGCTCCCGATCAATTCTTCCAATCCGGCTGCGTTTACATATTTTACCATAATTTTTCTCCTTTCGTTTTTGATAGTCCCTATCCTGCCTACTATACAAGCAGTTTGCGATTTTAATTCAAAAAGTATTCCACAATGTCTTCAAACGGCACGGACACACTCTCGCCTGTCTCCATGAATTTGACGTTGGCTTTTCCTTCGGCAAGTTCGTTTCCGCCGATGACCGCAACGTACTTCGCACCCAGTTTATCCGCATACTTAAATTGTGCCTTCAAAGAACGTTCCATCAAATCAATTTCCGCAATCACCCCGTGTTCACGAAGAACGGAGGCAAGCTCAAATGCTTTTTTGCGGCAATCTTTATCCATGCCGGCAAGGTATACGGTGGGTTTCATCGGCTCGGGAATTTTCACGCCCGATTGCTCCATGACCATGAGCAATCTCTCAATCCCTGCTGCAAAGCCGACAGCAGGGGTAGGTTTACCGCCCAACTGTTCGATAAGTCCGTCGTATCTGCCTCCTCCGCAAACAGTGCCTTGCGCACCGATGGAGGTGGACACGAATTCAAACACAGTACGTGTGTAATAATCGAGTCCACGCACGATTCGAGTGTCGATTTCATATTCCACGCCTGCCAAATCAAGACAGGATTTCACTTCTTCAAAATGCGCCGCACATTCCTCACAAAGATAGTCCAAAATTTGAGGTGCATCCTTGTTGACCGCTTTACACCCTTCCTCCTTGCAATCCAAAAGACGCAAAGGATTTTTCTCAAAACGAGTTCTGCAATCACCGCAGAGCGCACCCAGGTGTGGCTCGAAGTAGTTTTTCAACGCTTGATTATAGGCAGCACGACAGGTGGGACAACCGATGGAATTGATGCAAAGCTTGACTTGCAAGCCCAACTTTTTCAGCAAAGTGTCCGCAATCAAAATGGTTTCTGCATCCGTTTGCGCACTCGAAGAGCCGTACACTTCCACGCCGAACTGGTGAAATTCACGAAGTCGTCCTGCTTGCGGTCTTTCATAACGGAAAGCCGGAATGATGTAATACATTTTTGCCGGCAACACCGCATTTCCCAAACCGTTTTCGATATACGAACGTCCGACGCCTGCCGTGCCTTCCGGTTTCAGTGTAATCGAGCGATCCCCTTTATCCTTGAAGGTATACATTTCCTTCGTAACAACGTCAGTGGTCTCGCCTACGCCACGGTTAAAAAGCTCGGTATGTTCAAAGGTCGGCGTACGAATTTCTTTCAGATTGAAAAGGGTGGACACTTCACGTGCTACGCTTTCCACATATTGCCATTTATAGGAATCTTGGGGCAGAACGTCCTTCGTGCCCTTAGGGATATTGATCATAAATCTTTCCTCTTTTTCTTTTATTTACTTTATAGGACGATACCATGTCTTTATTGAAGTTGACTATCGCCTTTTTGTGCATTTGAAAATGCCGTAAAAATTACAGCACATACTTTTTCAGATTGCGATTACCCGTGAGTTTTTGCAAGTGCTCGTCTACGTATTTTCGATCAATCTTCAACGTAAACATCGGATAGTCGCCGCCGGCGTTGAAAGAAATGTCTTCCAAGAAATATTCCATCACCGTATGCAAGCGTCTTGCACCAATGTCTTCGGAGGTCAAATTCAGTTCCACGGACACCTCTGCAATTCGCTCGATTGCGCCTTTGTCAAACTGCAAATCTATATTATCCACGCCGAGCAGCTGTCTATACTGGAAGGTAAGCGAATTTTCCGTCTCCGTCAAAATTCGCACGAAATCCTCCTTCGTCAAACTGTGCAACTCCACCGATACGGGGAATCTACCTTGCAATTCGGGAATCAAGTCCTCAATCGACGCCACATGGAAGGCACCTGCTGCGATAAACAGGATGAAATCCGTCTTGATTGGACCATACTTCGTCACCACCGTCGAGCCTTCAACGATGGGCAAAATATCACGCTGTACGCCTTCTCTCGAAACGTCCGCCCCATTTCTGTTTCCCTTTCCTGCAATCTTGTCGATTTCGTCGATGAAAACGATCCCGTCGTTTTCCGCCCTGTAAAGCGCCTCCGCCTTGATTGCGTCCTCGTCCAAAAGTTTGTCCGATTCCTCACTCAACACCAAATCAAACGCTTCCCGCACCGCCAAACGACGTTTTTTCTTCTTCTGGGGGAAGATGTCGCCAAAAATACTGCCGATTGCAATCGACGTGCCGCCGGGCATAAGCTCCATGGGCGTTTGAGGCGCTTCCACCACTTCCATTTCAATCATGAAATTGTCGTATTGTCCCTTGCGGAAATTCTCCAAAAGCTGGGATTCAAATACTTCTTTCGCCAAATCCCCCTTTTCGTCCTTTTTCGCTTCCGCAAGTGCGTGCACAATGCGTTTTTCCGCACGAGCCGTCGCTTTCGCCTTGACTTCTTCCTCTTTTTCCGCTTTTACAAGTCGATAGGCGCATTCCGCCAAATCACGAATCATTCCCTCGACGTCCTTTCCGACATACCCCACTTCGGTGTACTTCGTCGCTTCCACTTTGACGAAAGGCGCTTTCACGAGTTTGGCAAGTCGTCTTGCAATCTCCGTTTTTCCGACGCCCGTAGGACCTTTCATAATGATATTCTTCGGCGTGATTTCTTCACGAATTTCGGGGGGAAGCTGCGCTCTTCTGTAACGATTTCTAAGCGCAATCGCCACCGATTTTTTCGCTTCGTCTTGCCCGATGATATATTTATCTAATTGAAACACAATCTGTTTGGGGGATAAATCCATAATTTAGTCCTCCTTTTTCGCCCGTTTTGCACGGGGTTTCTTCACCGTTTTTTCTTCATTTGCCGTGGGCAGGGTTGCGTTTACCTCCGATTTCCCTACCACTTCGCAACGAATGTTGTCGTTGGTGAACACGCAGATTTGCGAAGCAATTTTCAATGCCTTTTTCGCAATCGTCTCCGCATCGTAGTCCGTCTCTTGATAGAGTGCTCTCGCAGCCGCCAACGCATAATTCCCGCCACTGCCGATGGCGCAAACGCCTTCGTCCGGCTCGATGACTTCTCCCGTACCCGAGAGAATGAGCAAGGTGTTTTCGTCTGCCGTAATCATCATCGCATCCAACTTTCTGCCGATTTTATCACTTCTCCAAAGGTCGGCAAGTTCCACCGCCGATCTCATCAGATTACCGCCGAATTTATTGAGCATGCCTTCAAAGCGTTCGGTGAGTGCAAACGCATCCGTAACCGAACCGGCAAAACCCAAAATAACCTTTCCGTCGAAAATACGACGAACTTTCACCGCCGTATTTTTGAAAATAACCGATTCACCCATCGTCACCTGCCCGTCTCCGGCAATTGCCGTGACGCCGTTACGCTTGACTGCGCAAATGGTCGTTCCTCTAAATTCCATAATTTTTTCTCCTGATAAAAGCTTATAACTGTTCTCGAATACAATCCAGCGCCCGTTCCGCCAACGTGCGGTATCGCTCTTTCTTGTCCTTGATTCGCATAGGTAAGCTCTGTAAGATGCCAAAGTTGGCATTCATCGGTTGGAAATCCTTTACTTTCGTCGTGATATGCGTTTGCAAAGCACCGCAAATTGTGCGGTCATCAAAGACATGGGTAGGTCTTTCCAAAATTTCATCTGCAATATGAATTGCCGCAAGCAATCCGCTTGCCGCACTCTCGACATACCCTTCGACGCCTGTAATTTGTCCTGCAAAGAACAGTCTTTGATTATTCATAACCGAAAAGTGTCGAGTTAAAACGTCCGGAGACTGAATATACGTATTCCTGTGCATCACGCCGTAACGCAAAAACTCCGCATTTTTGAGGGCAGGAATCATGGAAAACACTCTCTTTTGCTCGGGAAATTTCAAATTTGTCTGAAAGCCGACGAGGTTGTACGTCGTTCCTTCGGCATTCTCTTTTCGAAGCTGCAGCACGGCGTACGGACGCTTTCCGTCCTCGTCGTACAGTCCCACGGGTTTGAGCGTACCGTAACGCAAGGTATCTCTGCCGCGCGAAGCCATCACTTCCAAAGGCATACACCCTTCAAAAATTTCCCCTTTTTCAAACTCATGCAAGTGTGCCCGTTCTGCGTTCAAAAGGGCGTCCACGAATGCGTAATATTCTTCCTTATCCATGGGACAGTTGATATAATCTCCCGTTCCCTTGCCGTAACGATCCCCCGTGAATGCGCAGCTCATATCCACGCTGTCGGCGGAAACGATGGGTGCAGAGGCGTCATAGAAATGCAAGCCGCCGCCCGTAAGCCGTAAAATATCCTCGCTAAGCGTGTCCGACGTAAGCGGACCTGTGGCAATAATCACATACCTGCCCCCATTCTCTTCCGTAGAAGGCACCTTTTCTACCTCTTCGGAAATCAAGGTAAGGTTGGGACAAGAAGTGAGCTTCTCCGTAATATACGCAGAAAATTTTTCACGATCGACGGCAAGCGCCGCCCCTGCCGGAACTTTGGTCGCATCCGCCGCCTCGATAATCATCGAGCCGAGAAGTCGCATCTCCTCTTTCAACAATCCGCAGGCGTTTGCGTATACGTCATTACTCTTTAAGGAGTTGGAACAAATCAACTCCCCGTAGTTGGCGCTTTCATGCGCCGGTGTGAATTTTTTAGGTTTCATCTCCACGAGGGTGGTTTTGATACCACGGCTCGCAAGATAGTACGCTGCTTCGCTTCCCGCCAAGCCGCCGCCAACAATCAAGACCTCTTTCATTCTTCAAAGCCCTCGGGGAAATACCCTGCATCGTCATAATCGTAAAGAGGCTCTTCCAAAGGCGGCGCTTCAAATCCGTCCGCCATCTCCGCAACGTTCGTCTTGGATTTCGTCGGTTTTTCCGCATTGACTCGATAATTGCAGTCCTTATTGCTGCACTTCACGTTGCCACGTGCCGTTTTCACGAGGTAGCCGTCCGCACACTGCGGGCACTTCTCCCCCGTCGGGACGTCCCAACTCATGAACTTACAGTCGGGATAACCGATACAGCTGTAATACACTTTCCCCTTCTTGGATTTCCGCACGCTCATTGCCGAGCCGCATTCGGGACAAATCCCGGCAAGCTTCGGTTCTTCGTCGGTGGGCATGGACATGGTGGATTTACAATCGGGATAGCTCGGGCAAGCCAAAAATCTACCGAATTTACCACTCTTATAAACCATGTTTTCTCCACATTTCGGGCAGCGTACCGCAGAAATTTCCTCCTTGCTTTCGCTGACGATATTGTGGCATTCGGGATAGTTGGAGCAAGCCAGGTACTTACCGAATTTTCCCATTCTGCGCAGCATGAGGTGACCGCACTTTCCACAGACTTCCTGCGTAAGCTCATCACCGTAGCCCGACGCTTTTTTCAAATTCTGCTCAAACCCGGGATAGAAATTCCCGATGACGTCTCTCCATTCTACGCCCCCTTCTTCGATATCGTCGAGCTTTGTTTCCATATCCGCCGTAAACCCGACGTCCATAACATCCTTAAAACAGCTTGTAAGCATATCCACAACGTCGTACGCAATGGGGGTGGGATACATATACTTTCCGTCTTTCTTGACGTACTTTTGCATCAATTTGGAAATAATCGTTGCATAGGTGGACGGTCTGCCGATGCCCTTTTCTTCCATCGTTTTAACAAGGGAAGCATCCGTATAGCGCAGGGGAGGTTTGGTGAATTTTTGTTCCTTCTGCATGGAAATCAAATTGAGTATATCCCCTTCGTTCAAATCGGGCAGAAGTTTGGCAAGGCTGATTTCATCCTCGTCGTCCTTCTTGACGCTTACGTCTTGATACACTGCGGTAAACCCTGCAAACAACATCACCCTGCCGCTCGCCTTAAAAATATATCCGCTGTTGTCAATCTCCATTTGCATACTGTTGTACTTTGCCTCTACCATCTGGGAAGCAAGGAAACGCTCGTATATCAGCTTATAGAGAGAGAAATGCTTTTTATCCAACAGTTTCTTCGCCTTCTCGGGCGTCATTTCCAAATAAATGGGACGAATGGCTTCGTGCGCATCCTGTGCCCCTTTCTTGGAAGCGTAATAGTTGGGCTTTTCAGGTGCATATTCAGGCCCGTATACCTCTTTAATTCGATTGAGCGCCTTCTCCTGCGCCTCTTTGGAAACACGGACGGAGTCCGTTCTCATATAGGTGATAAATGCGATATGATCGCCGTTTTCGGTGTCGATACCTTCGTAAAGATGTTGCGCAAGCGTCATCGTTTCGGGAGAGGTGAAGCCGAGTTTATTCGAAGCGTCCTGCTGCAAAGAGCTCGTCGTAAACGGAGCCGGCGCATGCGCCTTGACGATGGATTTTTTAGTTTTGGAAACGACAAATTTACCGTTTTTCAAAACTTCCAAAACCTGTTCCGTCTCCTCTGCAGACGAGGGCTTATACTTTTTCGTTCCCTTCTTTTCAAGCATTGCCTTAAAAGAGGAGTATTCTGCACGCAAATCCTGCAATTCCGCCGTCAAATTCCAATATTCCTGGGGCACAAATGCAGTGATTTCACGCTCTCTTTCCACGATAAGACGAAGGGCAACCGACTGCACTCGTCCCCCCGAAAGGGTGCGTTTGCCGTTCCCATTCTTGTCCTCGATTTTATGATTCAAAAGGGTGGAAAGCTTATAACCAACGAGTCTATCCAACACACGGCGTGCCTGTTGCGCATCCACGAGGCTGTAATTGATCTTTCTGGGTTTTTTAAGCGCCGCTTCGATGGCGGTTTTAGAAACTTCGTTAAATTCGATACGATTATCCCCGTCTTCATTCAAGCCCAACACCGTCTGCAAATGCCATGCAATCGCTTCCCCTTCACGGTCGGGGTCGGTTGCAAGATAGACGCGATCGACTTTCTTCGTTGCGTCTACCAAACGGCGAATGACGTCCTCTTTCCCTTCGGAATTGACGTACTTGGGTTCGTAATTATTTTTAATGTCCACACCAAGCGTATGCACGGGCAAATCGCGAATGTGCCCTGCAGATGCATCCACACGATACTGCCCTTTAAGATACTTGGAAATTGTTTTCGCCTTAGAAGGCGACTCTACGATAATTAAATCCATTCTATATTCCTCAAACTAACTGGTTTACAAACTATTGATTTACAAATTAACGCCCTCTTTGATAGGCTTGTAACGATTACCGCCGAGCGATACGATCACCCCTTTCACTTCGAGAGCGGAAAGAATCGCTTTGGCTTTGAATGTGGGAATTCCCGACACCGCAGCAATATCCATGATATGTCCTTCGGATAAATTCCGAAGAGCCGTCATCACTTTGACTTCGTCCGTCGTCAACGGAACCGCCGCAACCTTCTCTTCCTCCAACGTGATTCCCAATTTATTCGCAACGTCAAACGCCGTTTCCGTCAAAAAGCCGCCTGCCTTCAATATGGCATTACAGCCTTCCCCAGCTGCGCTCCCCGGGAAATAGGGCAATGCGAACACAGGCTTTTTCTGTCCCCAGGCGTAGCGAGCCGTAATGAGCGCTCCACTCTTCTCCGCCGCCCCGAGCACCAACGTACCCATGCCGAGCGCCGCCAACAGTTTATTCCTGTATTCGTAGGAAAAGCTGCGCACAGGGGTGTCGCAAGGATAGGGGGAAAGGATCAAACCCTTTTCGGACACTTTTTCCAAAAGGGGTTGTAAGTTTTGGGAAACGGAAGCAAAGCCGCCTGCCAACACGCAAATCACTCTGCCACTCCCCGACAACACGCCGTCAATGGCTGCGCTGTCGCCGCCGTCCGCCGTACCTGTCGCAACGACGAGGGAATAGGATAAATCCTTCGCAATGGACTGTCCGAGCTTTAACGCATGGACAGGGGTGCGACGAGAGCCGACAATGACCAGCTTATTTCTGCGAAGCAAAGACAAATCCCCCACAGCATACACCATTTCGGGTGCATCCGAAAAAGCAAGCCATTCACGGGGATAGTCCGCCGACGATTTTGAAATTTCTCTGATTTTATATTGACTAAACAAAACCGTTCTCCTTACAAATGTTCAAATTCAAAATAAAAGATTGGGATTTCCAAGCAAAAACAGGAAAAGCACCGCCTGCCAAATTATGCCTATGAGATTGACTAGGTGAAAATACCATTTTCTCGTTTTATGCCGAGCCAAAAACATCGCAAGATAGCCTCCGCAACCGCCGCCTAAAAAAGACAAAGCAAGCAGCGTCGATTCGGGAATTCGCCATTCCCCCTTTCTTGCCCTTCGCTTATCCGCAAAATAGACGAAAAAGGTAACCAAAGAAAGGAGTGCTAAGTACCCTGCGTACATCGTAAAAGTCATTCTCCCCCTCCTCAATCCAGCTGACTGAGCGTCGCCGCATACGTACGATAGGAAATTGCTTCGTACAGATGATCGGGCAAAATTTCTTCCGACAAATCGAGGTCGGCAATCGTGCGTGCCACTTTCAAAATTCTCGAACGAGCTCTTGCCGAGAGATGCAGCGTCTCAAACGCCTCTCGCAACACCTGCTCACATTCTGCGTTCAGCTTGCAATAGGCACGAATTTCTTTCTCGCCCATTTCCGCATTCGTCTTGACCATGCCCCCGTCAAAGCGTTCTCTTTGTACCTTTCTCACACGGTCAGCTCTCATTTTCACTTCTGCGCTCGTCTCCTCACGAGTCTCTGAAATCAACGAATCGTAATCCACGCCGTCCACTTCCACTTGAATATCGATTCGATCCAACAACGGACCGGATACACGGGCACGATACTTACGAATATCGTTGGGAGTGCAGGTACAGCGCCGTTTCGTGCTTCCGTAATTGCCGCAAGGACAGGGGTTCATGCTTGCGCAAAGCATAAAGGAAGCCGGGAAGGTGACCGTGCCACCTGCTCTGGAAACGGTAATCACTCCGTCTTCCAAAGGTTGGCGGAGAGATTCGAGGGCGGAGCGCTTATATTCGGGCAATTCGTCCAAGAACAATACGCCGCCGTGCGCCAAACTAATTTCCCCGGGATGCACCGTCTTATTTCCGCCGCCACACAAAGACACCGTCGTTGCCGTGTGGTGAGGACTACGGAAAGGCCGTTCGGTGACGATGCCGGCCTCGCCAAGCGTACCTGCCACCGAGTGAATTTTCGTGATTTCCAACGCCTCGTCAAAAGACATATCGGGAAGCACGGAGGGAATCGCCCTCGCCAACATCGTTTTGCCGCTCCCCGGAGGGCCGACGAATAAAATGTTGTGTCCGCCTGCCACCGCCACTTCCAACGCACGTTTGGCAATGGGCTGCCCCTTGACAAAACTAAGATCGTAAGAGACTTTCTTCTCCCCTTCTCTTGGAGCAAACGAACCTGCGGGAACAGCCGACAAAGGCTTTACCCTGCAAGATGATCGAATACTTCACGAAGAGTTTTCGCCGCATAGACGGTGACGCCTTGAATAAAGCTCGCCTCTCTTGCGTTGTCGTAGGGAATGATAAACTCCTTAAACCCTTTATCCCTTGCAGAAATCAGGGCAGGCAGCACCCCGGACACAGGACGCAAATCACCGTTCAAGGCAAGTTCGCCGAGAAAGACGATGCCGCTCACGTCCGCCTGCAACGTGCCGTAGCTAACCAGCAAACTGATCGCCACAGGCAAATCGAAAGACGTCCCTTCCTTTTTGACGTAGGCAGGCGCAAGATTGATGGTGATCTTATGCATGGGAAATTCCAACATGCTGTTCTTCACCGCACTACGCACACGCTCTTTGGACTCTTTTACCGCAGCATCAGGCAAACCCACCATTTCATAGGACGGCACACCGCGCGTTACGTCCGCTTCCACCGTCACGCAAACGCCTTCCAACCCTGCCAAAGCATAACTTTGTACTCTTGCAATCATCATTTCCTCCTTTGCTCTAAAAACGAGCAGACTCCCCTACATTATATATACAAGTACTATTGTACCCCAAAAAGAAGAAAAAGTAAACAAAATTAAGGGGGGAATTTATAAAAAATAATTTTTATTGTTGGCGATTTTGTCTTCGTTTTGATGAAAGAATAACAAAGATTTTGAAACAAACGAGTATACCAGGTATGCGTTGAGAAATAAAAATACGGCATAGCAAAGCAAAATCATTCACACAATACAAAAAAATAAGCTTGTCCCGACTTTGGACAAGCTTACTCTTCTCGATTGTAAAACCGACTTAAATTCTTTCCTTAACTTTCGCTGCTTTACCCGTGCGGCTACGCAAATAATAAAGCTTCGCTCTTCTTACTTTACCCTTTCTCACAACCGTGATGCTTGCGATTTTGGGGGAATGAAGAGGATAGGTTTTTTCAACGCCTACGCCATAAGAAATGTGACGTACGGTGAAAGTTTCGGAAATGCCGCCGTTTCTCTTAGCGATAACGACGCCCTCGAAGTTCTGGACTCTTTCTTTGCCGCCTTCAATAATTTTGAAGCCGACTTTAACGGTGTCACCTACGTTGAACGCGGGAACTTCGGATTTCATGCTTTCAGCATTGATTGCTTCGATGATTCCTTTCATGTTAGACTTTACCTCCGTTATTTACGAAACGTTCATAACCCGCTGCGTGATTCCTCAC
>CAZBQP010000005.1:0-18675 GCA_964494075.1 uncultured Clostridia bacterium | reverse complement strand
CGTTTACTTTAAGCGGATAGCTCTTGGAATAGCATTGCGACAGGAAATATTGTTGAATGTTATTCGAGTCGAAAAGTTCAAACGCATCGCTTGCGTCCATGTATTCTTTTTCCGCACTATTGCCGGCTAAGTCTTCCGTCCTGCGATACACTTTATCAAACGTAATGGATTGTGTGTAGGACGTAACACGTTCAACCGTTCTTCTATAGCTTGCCATAGGCAGCGTTTCGGTGAACGTGAGCTCCGAGACAGAACCGGTTTCGCTCGTTTTCTCCGTCAATCGCTCGGGCAAAACTTCGGTGTCGGTGACATTACTCCAACTATTATTCCCATTTCTTTTCTGAATGGCGCTTCTATTCGGAAGCTCGTACGTTCTTACAGTCTCAACCTTGGTGTCGCCGTTGAGAAGGGTAATTTCCCTTGTCGTCCCGACGTCAATCTTCTGTTTGATGATTTCCGTCTTGGAATCGGGCTTTTCAATCGTTGTCGTAATCGTCTGCGTGTTCGTCGTCACCATCTTCTCCACGTTATAGGTGGTGGTCGTCGTCTCCGTATAGGAAGCGCCGCTGCTCACACGCATACGATAGTCACCGCTCTGCACCTCGCTTGACTGCTTAATATTTCCGTCTTTATCGAAATAAATATACTCGCTCGTCGTGCCCGTCGTTGTTGTCGTTTCTTCGTACGTGCCGTCCTTTTGCTCCGATCTATTCGTCGTCGTATTCGTGCCCTCGGTATACGCCCTCGGGTTGCCTAACACGTAATAGCTGTTGCTTTCAAGCACTTTGCCGTCAGCATCGGTGTAGGTGTCCGTTTCGGTCATCATTCTCATGTACGCCGTTTTTTCAGAATAGATAGATTTCAAGCTTTCGCCATCTTGATTTTCCATCAAGAAGCCGCCAAGCTCACGATCGTTGATGGCGGAAGTAGTGACGAAACGAATGCTGTATTTGTCCTGTTCTTCCACCCCTGCCGCCAACTGGAATTGAGGCATGGAAAGGCTGATTCTATAACAGAGCACGTCCGCATGCACATCCGCATACAAAGGTGTGATCAACTCGCCGCTGTCGTACTCCACGGTGGGATTGGACGCTGAAGTGAGTTTGGAAACGTCCCACAATCTGAATTTCAACGTCTGCGTTATTTCCTGCGTGAACGGCTCCACTTTCAGCACCATATCCCCCGTGCCATTAGGAAGTGCCGCCGTTGCCGTGTACGTATTAGCCACACTCTTGTTGGAAACGTTGATTTTGAATTGAAAATCGGGGTAGGGATCCCCTTTATAATCTATACTCTTCGCCGTGTCGTACGTGCCGCCGTTCGCCGTCGCCAAAAGATCGGCAAGAACGATTTGCGGCGTCATCACCGTGTTGGGACTTTCGTACAGCTGAAATGCGAGCTTATCCAAGAATATGGCAGGCGCAGAAAATATCAACGTATACCCGATCTTCGTTGCGCTGACGTATTTAATGACGCTCTCCCCCACCGTCTTCTCCTCGTAGTTATTGACGAGGAAATCAAGGGAGTGAATGGTGTTCATCGGCGTATCCTTTTCAGTGCCGCCCCAGAAATCGAGGTTGGCAAAAGAAAGAGAACTTACGTCGTCCACCGAGCCGGAACAATGAAAACTGCCCGTCGTCGAACCCTGCGTCGTGCCCCCTGTCGACACGAATTTAGAAAAGGTGACGGCGCTCGTGAAAATCGTCGCTGCCAAAAAAAGGCAAATGCAGGAAATAAAATTGTTTTGAATGAATGCGAGTATTTTTTTCACCGCTTTTACCTCCTTTTTGTGTTTTTCTCTACTCAATTTTTTGTGTTTTTTCTTGTATCTATACAAGTTTTATCCGCTCAAACCTCTTCGTTCGAGTCGTTTTCTTTTTTGGATAAATCCGAAGTCGTGCAATTCTTCCCGTCCGAAAAAAGAACGTTGCTCTCCTTTTTCCTTCCGTTGTCGGTTACGTTCGCTTTGGAGTTTTTTTCACCATCTGCGGGATTTTCTTCCGATTCAAACATCGTCTTAATCAAAAAGGAGCCTACCCCCACAATGACGAGCACCGCCACGATATACAGCCATCCTTCACTCTGCACCCAGTTGAAAAACAAACCGACTTTGGGAAAGACGTGCACCACTTCGCCAAGCACCTGCGATTGTTCTACGGGCACTCGATCTTGCGTGTTGTTGGCGTCACCCTTAGTGATAAACTTGCCGTCCTTGGTGATTTCGATAATGCGGTGTGTCGTGGTGACGGACGCACCATCGGGCAAAAAAGTGATGATGTCCTCCACCTCGTATTCCCCCGTTTTTTTGATGAGAACGAGGTCGCCTGCCTCAATCGTTCCGGACATGCTCCCCGTCTGCACGCTGAGCGTGGAATATCCAAAGACGGAAGCCACGGGGACTTGAAAGACGAATTTCTGTACGAACAGCCATCCGACCAGCGCAAACAACAGGCAGAAAATACCGATGATGCACCCCCATATTACGTTTTTAATAATTGCAAGCGTTTTTTTCAACCCATCTCTCCACGGACGGCGTTCACCGTCTACATTCGCCCGCTTTTTAGTTAAGCGTCTTAATTATCGTCTATAAAAAAGCATTCTCCCTTCCTCTACGATATAGAGGAAAGGAGTGTTTTTCCTATTTATGAGGCAGACTGCAGCTGCTCGATGGTCACGGTGAAGCCCAAAAGCATGGAAACGCTGTAATTTCCTGCCTTCACAGTATCATCTCCATAGATGTCGTTGAGCTGTTCCACCGTCATGCCGCCAGACAACAAACCGAGCAAGGTATCCTGTTGGTGATTCGTGTCTGCGCCGTCAAAATCCCATACCCAGGTAAGGACGTACGTCTTTGAAAGGTCCGTTCCGGGCGCAATTACGCCGTTCGTTCCAAACCCCGAAATCGAGGTCTTTACAAAGTCGAGCGCCTCGGACAATTTCTTCCCCGAACAAATGGGGCTTCCGTTTTCCGTCACCGTCCATTTCACGGGATAATAATCGTTTACATAGATGTCTTTTACATCCGAATTTGCCACAAAAGAAACTTTGGCAAGCACTTCCGCTTTGCCGCTCAACACAAGCGTGAGCGAACCCGTCGTGCCGGGCGCCACCAAATTGTTGTCGCCTTCCGCCTTAACGGCTACGCCGTTGCCCGTCTCCACCACGGTCGCTGCCGCAGCGCTTTCCAACGAGTAATCCGTGCCGAAAAGCTTGGTTGCGTCTGCGGAAATCGTAAATCCCCATTGCGCCGTATTCGCCTGTTGATTGCCTGTCGTTTGACTGGAAACGTATTTCGCAAACGTGAACGCCCCCATACAGACGACCATCGTCAACATGAAAGCGATGGACAATACCATCATAAGTTTTTTCTTGTTATTGATGCTATTCATTGCTATATATAAAACCTTTTAACGTAGTATTTTCAAATGAATGATACGCCGTCTGCACCGCCTCTCCCTTGTGCAAATTTTAGGAGGAATTGCGCCTTGTAAGACGAGCGTTCGTTATTGTAAGCGAGAGAATTCTCCCACAAAAAGAGCAATACAAGCTCTTGCCACCCTGTCTGTTTAGAAAAAAAGAAAATCGTTTATCCCGCGCGTTGATGCGGAAAAGTTTTCCCGTGAAACGGAATGATAAAAAAATCTTTTCTCCGCCCCACCACGACGGGCGGAGAACAAGCGTTTGTCATTTGTACGCCCTCTTCCCTCCGGATGGAGGGAAGAGAACGGCGCATTGCATTAGTCGATCTGCGTTACAGTGATGGTTAACGTATAAGAAACTTCCGTGCTGTATTGATCAGCTTCAACTCCTTCCGCCGTTCCAGCAATAAGGTCGCCGAGCAAGGTATCAGGCATGTCGCTCCACTCACTGTCGCGCTCAAATGCCCACTCCCAAGACAACGTATAGGAGCCGAGTACCTCCGCAAGGTCCGTACCTGCAGCATACTTTTTAGACTTTGCATTCAAGGTCGCAGCAATACTGGAAAGCGTACCATCAATTATCTCACCAGTGCCTTCACAATGCAAATGGTACGTGATGGGATAGTAATCCTGGCTCAAGCCTGCATTCCCAGCTTTAAGGAACACGTCACTAACGACCGTCATTTCAAACGTAAGATTCACAGCAACTTCAGGCTTACCCGTAATTGCGAACTGCATAGCCGTACCAGTCGTACCGGGTGCTACAACAGCATTTCCCGAATCAGACACAACGGTAGCAGAACCAGAAAAGTTATCATCATCTTTTTCATATTCCGTTTTGAACGCAGAATCAGTTGCTGCGGTGATGCTTACACCCCATTTTGCCACGTGTGCAGAATCCGAAGAAGTGTTCGACGTCGTGTACTTAGCCAAGGTTGCGCCGATGACGCAAGTGGTCATAAGACAAAGAACAAGTAAACCGGAAGCAAGTTTCATGAATTTGTTTTTCTTCATTTGTTTTTTCTCCTTTTTTTATTTTCCCTTTCGGGAGGCCATTCTTCCCTGTTTGGGGGATAGAAACATTGTCGGGCTTGCGCCCAAGATTCGCCGCTTGCCGCGACAATTGTTTATATTCATCTCCCCCGACCGTGGTCTTCGAGGGAAGAATACTGATAAAGTAAGTTGTGCTCGACTTATTCCTCTGCGTTTTCCGTGTTTTCCGTGGTTTCCACAGACGTAACATTTTCGTTCGCATCCACAGGCGTTGTCGTTTGTGTTCCGCCGCCCTGCGCCGCTTTCAGCGCCTCCAGCTCGGCTTTCAGCCTATCAATGTCGCTCTGTTTTTCTTGGTCTTGATTGCGCTTACGCAAGAACATATCCAGCAGGATTGCCCCGACGATAATCACCATCAAGAGAATCATGCCCCACATCGACTGCATAAACAGCACGACGTGCCCCAGCCCCCAAATTCGAATTCCTTGCCAGATGCCGACAAGATTTTCGGCAGGAACAGGTTTGAAATCTGCGATGTCGTTGTTATCGCCTTTGGTACGGAAAAAGATTGCGCCGCTTTCGTCTGTGAAAACTTCTATAACACGGTGCGTCACCACACTTGAGCCAGAACCCTCGGGATCAAAGAAAGAAATGACGTCTCCCACTTCGATTTCTTCAGCAGAGGTCTCTTTACAGATGATGAGGTCGCCGGGATTTATCGTGTCTTCCATCGAACCCGTCAAAACGATCAAGGGAATGTTGCCACCTACCGACGGCACTTCGTTCGGGTTGACGAAACCTTTTACGATCAGCACACAGTTAAGAATCAATATGGGCAGCAAAATTACGCAAAGAATTGCGCCCACGATATTGACAATTAACTTTTTCTTTTCACGTAAGAAGGAGATTATCTTCGTCCCTACGCTATTTTGCGTTGAATTTTCTTTGCTCAATTCCTTAAGTCCTCCTTGAGTGTACGCCTTTTCCCTCTCCTGTTTTCCCCTCATCTAAGAGCCGATTGCGTCACTTGCATTTTGTTGATAGATTATAGTAATAGATGAACATATTGAGGAATATGCCGGTGTATAAAAAAAGTTCACCTGCTATAGTAATAGGTGAACAAGTTTCTAAATTTTACATTGATTTGTACGAAAAAAATCGTATTTTTCGATAAAAACCTTTTTTTCTGTTGAAATACTTGACAAATTCGATTTGCGTGTTATAATGTAAGATAAAATAACATGAAGAAAGTTCGCCTATTACTATAATAGGCGAACTTTTTTTGAAACTTTACAAAGAACGTTTTGTGTATTTTCATACTTTCCGTACTCGATGCCGTGCGGCGTATTTTTTCCCTGTTTCCTTTCCGTTTTTTCAAGAAATTTCACTAAATTTCTACAATATATTCTATTTTATGTCTGTATTATACCACAAACTTTTTATAATGACAACTATTTCTTTGTTAAAAATAAAAGAAACGTCACCTTTTTATGAAATCTTACTATGCAAAAAATCTATACAGCTCGTGTGAAAACGAACCACTTTTTTCCAGTCAAGATGATTGCACGTCCAACACAAGGGATTTGCCCAGCTTATTCATCATATTTTTCTTATGTTCCATAAACGAATGGGCGTAACGATTGAGGGTGACGGTGGCGTTTTTGTGTCCTAAAATCTCCGACAACGTTTTCACGTCCATACCGCATTCGAGCGCTCGCGTGGCGAAGGTATGCCGAAGCGAATGAAAGCCTTTGCGCTCAATCCCGAGACGCCTTTGCAACAGCTCGAATCCCCTTTGATAGGAGCGTACGGAAACAGTTTCACCCTTGCTCGACACCACGTATTGCGAATGATACTTTTTCCTTTGTTCCTTCAAGAGGGGGAGCAGCTGTTTGGGCAACGGAATCTCCCTTTTTGAAGAGGGCGTTTTGGGCACATCGACGATTTTATAAAATACCCCGTTTTTTCGTCCGTCGCAACAGGTTTTGTTCACCCTCAGCACTCCCGTACGGAAGTCTATATCCGACCACTCCAACGCAAGTAACTCCCCAATCCGAAGTCCCGTATACAAACAGAGCAAAATGCCAAATTCTCTTTCTTTTTTGCCGTTCAACACCGCTTGTTCAATCTTTTTCTGTTCCGCAATCGTTAAACAACGTACTTCCTTTTCCTTAGGCTTTGGGCGTTTCAGCTTGTCCGCCGTATACTCTTTCGCTTGACCAAGCACGAACGCAAGACGGAGAGAGCCTTGCATCACCGTGATAATGCCGTTCACAGTGTTTGCAGACAATCCTTTTCCCGTCACTATATTGCCGCTTTGCATAAGCTCGGTGACGTAACGTTGCAGCCGCAGCGGCGTAAGCTCGTCCAGCTCGTACTCCCCAAGTTTAGCTTTTAAGTGTCTTTCGATGATTTGATGGTAACGTTCTCGTGTCTTTAATTTTGACGACGGACACACGTAATTCACAAACCATTCATCTAACCAAATCTTGTATTGCATGGTTATTCATCTCCTTTTTCGATTTTGGCATTATTATACTTTTTTCGACATTTGTCGGCAATTTTTTTCGATATTTGTCGACAATCTCTTCCTCGAAAAAGAAAAAAGAGAGCAGGAGACTGCCCGTGTCATTCTGAGCAAGTGAACGTGCTTCGAACTGCGAAGCAGCGCCGAGTACAATGAAGGTGGAATCCTGGCGGATTTGGTGACGAACGTGTAAAGAAATGAGCCCCCGATGCAAGCATCGGGGGCTACAATCGCTTTTTCTACTTCTCAATGAACCTTTTCATTTGTGAGCAATTCAAATCTTATATACAATACCCTTACTCTTTGCGAGAAAGAACAACCAACGTCTCAACGTGCTTCGTTTGCGGGAACATATCGTAAGGCTGCACCTTCGTCACTTCGTAATACCCTGCCAAAACTTCCCGTTCGGAAAGCTCTGCATAGGCAGGATTTTTGATAAGCTCCCCTCGCTCGTTCTCAATTAATCTTCCGCTCAAAATGCCCAAATCTCGTGCAAGCGTGGCAGGGTTACAGCTGATCAAAGTCAAGCGTTCTATTCCGCTTTGCAAAAGCGCCTTTAAGACACTTCGTGCTATACCTGCCCTAGGCGGATCGAGGATAAGACGCACTTTTTCTCCCCGCTCTTTTTGCAACACGGAGGACAAATTTTCCTCCACGTATCCGCAAATATTCGTCATATTTTCCAGCCCGTTTTTCACTTTCAGACTATCCGCACATTTGGACGCTTCCGGCTCAAGCTCGATCCCGTATACACGTTTGGCTTTTTTGGCAATCATCGCCGTGAGCAAGCCGCCCCCGGAATAAGCGTCGATCACCACCTCATCTCCGTCACGGCACACCGTTTTGATGGCGTCACGATAGAGCTTCGCACGCACGTTTTCATTCACCTGCAAAAAGGTGACGGGGCCCGCCTCGTATCGAATACCACCCTCCGTTGCTTCAAAAAAGGGAGCACCATGTACGAGTTGAAATTCTTCCCCGAAGATAACGTTGGTGTCTTTATCGTTGATATTTATGTACAGGGAAAAGCTGTGGAACTCCTTCGACAACAGCTCGATGAACATTGAAATATGGGGAATATTGCGTTTCACCGTCACGAGTGTGAAGATAAAGTTTCCCCCGATTTCTCTTGCGACAATATGTCGAATCGTACCCGTTTTGGCAGTTTCGTCATACCCATGTACGTTGGCAGCACGCATAAACGATTTCAAAATCGCAATGAGTTTTTCCGCCCAGTCGGGATGAATGGCACACCCGTTGACGGGCACGATGCGATGGCTATGTTCGGCATAAAAACCGATTACGTCCTCGCCGTTTTTATCCACACCGACGGGAAGCTGCAATTTATTGCGATATCCATAGGGAAAATCGCTCTTAACGGCAACGGGCACGTTTACTTGAAGTCCGCCGATCTTGCGAAGAGAATCCTTGACCATATTGCTCTTATAAAGGAGCTGCGCACCATACTCAAGGTGTTGAAGAGCACAACCGCCGCAACGAGAAAAAACGGGACATTTTTCCCGTACTCGTTCTTCGGCAGGCGTAAGAATTTCCTCCACCTTTCCGTAACCGATGTTACCTTTGATTTTAAGTACCTTAAAACGCACCTTTTCGCCAGGCAAACAGGCAGGTACGAAAAAGGTGATGCCTTCATGCTTGATAATTCCTTCCCCGTTCGTACCCATGGCAGTCACCACGGCGCAAATACTATCGTTCTTTGTAATCATAAAAACTCCCGTAGTTTTTCTCCCCTTCATTTTCTCCAAATAGAAAGGTTTGATAACAGTATAATGCATTTCAAAGCAAAATGTCAAGTAAAACTTTTCGTGATTTACAATTGTGGAGAATATTCAATGTGAAAATCGCTCATTTTATACAGCTTTTCTTTACTGAATATATGAATCCGTAAAAAATAAAAACTCGGACGTTATCCTCCGAGCTTTTACACTTCCATACAATTTTTTCAATACGTCACGTCCGCACAAACGTCAACGCCGTGTAATTCTTTCGACCAAGCGATTAACCAACGTGCGACTTTTGAACAAAACGTAGTCGTATGCGATAAAAAAGAGGGTGCCCCCGATCAAAATAATCGGAAGAATGAACTGATCGACGAACGTAATGGTCGTCGTCATATCGAACACGAATCGCCAAATCAAATACATCGTGCCGTCAAACCACGCCGCTTTGATTAAACATGCCACCCAGGTATTTATCTTCGTCTTTAATTGCAGCTCGTTCACGAGCGGATGAAGACCGAAAAACATAATAAACGGAAGCACGTCGAAAAAGAATGCGCTGCAAAAAATCAGGCTGAATATACACGTCGCCACATACGCCAAGAAATACCCGACGTAGCTCTTTTTCGCCAGTGGTAACATCAATGCCACGCCAGCGAACAGATACCCCGTAAACAGGAAAATCGACGAATATACCCCCACAGTCATCAAAGTGGTCGCAAGCGCACACGCAAGCGCCGATAGGGCAATTTCATAGGCAGGAATCTTCTTCATGTCTTATCTGCAACCGCAACAAAGACTGAACAGACAATCTACACACAGATAGGTGTAACAACAGGAAATGCAATTCGAGCACGTACTCCCCCCCATTTGTTCGTCGGGCATGGGTTCACGTGCGTAGGGATTTTGTCTCTCCTCATAGTGTTGTTGCTTCTCGTAATCGTTTTTCGCATTCATCTTGTCATACGCCGCACGATATTTTGCGTTGTCGGGATCTATCTGCATGGCAATTTCCAGCTGCTTCTTACTGTCGTTCGACCAGTTTTTCTTATAGAATACAACTGCTTGCAAATAATGCCACTCTGCGCCTCGATCGTTGCAATCGTCCAGCTTTGACTGCGCCTCGCTGATTTTATCCGCCTTCAAAAGGTCGGAAATTTCCTCATATGCGCTCTTTCCCTCGGTGTTTTGGCTCTTTTCTTTGCGTGAAGCCATTATTTCCCGATATGCGTTTTCTACCTGCGTCAATTTTCGAGCCGCTTCATTCCCCGCCTCTCCGTCCAACCAACGATCTTCGCTGTATTTTCCTTTTAAGGCGTAATAGCGTTCGGTAATTTCTCCGTCTGTCGCGCTCTCTTTTAATCCCAAAAGTTCGTAGTACTCTCTCATGAATTCTCCTATCCGTTTGCTTTTTTTAAGCTGTTATTTCGTATTTTTCTTTTTACAATTTGTAGAGCAGTCATCCCCTTCCATCACCCGTTTGGTGGTAGCAGGTAAGCCGCGAAGTAAAATATTGTCCGATAAATCCCGATTGAAATGGAAGTGAATTTTCGACAAATTCTCTCGAATATCGTAGAACAGGGAATGGAAGGCATAACGCACGTCTTCCCCGTTTTTCCCTTCCAAAAGTTCCTTCTTACAAGAGGACTTATACGCCAACACAAAGGGATTGTACGCCCCTTTCTTCACGTCCTTTTCGTAATCGTCCAACGCATCGATGAGATAGATCCACTTCCCCACCGCATAAAAGAGATTATGCGTAGCCGTCGTTTTCTTCTCTCCGAGAACGTAATCGGAAAACTCCGCAAGCAAGTTTGCCGTTGCATCCGCTGCACGATCCAAACTCTCCGTCTTCGCTTTCTCAACCTTTTCTTGTTCCGCAAGGTTCTCTCGAACGATACGCTCCACTTCGGGATATTGCTTCTTAACTTTCTTAAATCCGCTTGTAAACCACAGTCGTTTGCCCCGTCCTCTGTCACCGTCCTGAATATCGTCGGTGTACTTGTAGTACACGAGCGCAGTGTTCAATGCACCGAGCTGTCTCGTAAGCTCGTCCACTTCCGCCATCGCACGAGCACGAATGCAATGCGTCAGACAATGGGATTTTTCAATTTTTACGTCTATGCCTGCAATGTTGTGCAGAATGACAGAAAGGAAGGTCACGTCATAGGAAAGCCCCATTCTGGAAGCTTGACCGCATACCTGCCCTATTCCTTTGCATACGCCACAGTACATCGCGCGATACAAATTATCGTCTTTTATATATAAATACGGCGTATCCGTGCGCACGTAACCAAACATGGCGTCTCCTTATCAGTTTTTCTATTCACTCCTACTATTATAACAGGTTTATACGAAAAAGAAAACTGCTTTTTCGCCGTTTTCTCATTCTTCACCAAAAATAGCGGATTCTTTCACCTATTTAACAAAATACCCCTCGAACGTACACGCAAACGACGAATACATTCGAGGTGTTTTTATTTTATTCTTTATCGGGTATGGGTACGATCTCGCCGTCCGTAAAGCGCAAGATCAAATCAGACATCTTCTTCAAGTCGTTTGCGACCACCGTCTTAAAGCGCAAGGGACGATAACGCAGCGCAAGCAAGCTCTTGGGCGGCTTCATTGCCGTGAGCAAGTTCAAACGTTTAATTCCCTTAAAGCTGTCCTTGACGTCATTGCCCGAAAGGGCATACAAAACGTCCTGCGGGAATTTATAGGGATTTGCCGTCGAAAGCACGATGGTGGGCGTGTTATCATTTTCATCCTCTTTAATGCGAGCGTTATAATACTGCATATACACGGCGAGTGCCACCCCCGTGTGCGTATCCATGGCATAGCCGTACTCGTCGAAAATCTCAAACATCGCATCTACCGTTCCGTCCTCGCTTGCGAAGCCTGCGTAGAACTCCTTGTCCAAAATCGCTTTCTCTTCGCGCGTAATGGAGTATTCCTTCTCCTCGGCAAGCTGCTGCATACGTTTCGCCGTGAGCTCGGTGTTTCTGCCGCTGATTTCAAAGAGCAAACGCTCCAAATTCGAGGACACCAAAATGTCCATAGACGGGGACATGGTACGGAAGAAATTGCGTTTCACATCGTACACGCCCTTATTGAAGAAATCGGAGAGTACACGATTGCGGTTGGAGGCACAAACAAGTTTTCTCACAGGTAACCCCATCTTTTTTGCGTACCAGCCCGCCAAAATATCCCCGAAGTTCCCCGTGGGCACGACGAAGTCGATCTCGTCGCCCATCTCGATCTGTCCTGCGGAGAGAAGATCCACGTATGCGGAAAAATAGTATGCAATCTGCGGCGCCAAACGCCCGAAGTTAATGGAGTTTGCGCTGGACAATCTCACTTTGCGTTTTGCAAGCTCGGCATTGAACTCTTCGGAAGCGAACATATTCTTCACCGCACGCTGACAATCGTCGAAGTTCCCCTTCACAGCTGAAACGAAGACGTTGTTGCCGTCTTGAATACTCATCTGCAAACGCTGCATTTTCGCAACCCCTTCGTCGGGATAGAACACCGCCACTTTGGTGCCGGGTACGTCACGGAAGCCTTCCAACGCTGCCTTGCCCGTATCGCCGCTCGTGGCAGCAAGAATGAGAACGTCGTCCTTCACACCCATCACTTCCAAACTCTTTTTCAGAAGATGGGGAAGGAGCTGCAACGCCACGTCCTTAAACGCACACGTGGGGCCATGGAAAAGTTCGAGAATATACAAACCCGTTTCGCCGTCCACCTTGACAAGGGGCACGGGATCGTCCCCTTCAAAAGAGGAATATGCCTTTTCACACGCAGATTTAAGAAAATCTGCCCCCAACTCGTCCGCAAGATATTTACCCAAAATAAACGCTGCACGTTCGGGATAGCTCAAGTCCATCAGAGCTTGGAGCTCCGCTTGGGAAACGGTGGGGAAAGTCTCGGGAACGTATAACCCTCCATTTTTTGCAAGCCCCTGCACAATCGCCTGCGCACCCGTCACCTTTTCTTCGCCTCTTGTACTGATGAAATACATCTTTTTATACCTGCCTTTTGGATTTTTTTGCCTGTATTCACGTTTGCGTGCCCTATTTTTTAACGCACAAAACGGGCAGTCTGCCTGACCGCCATCATTTCCCCATTCTACTTTCTATGTACTTTTTGACAGCGTGGTGGAAAACCAAGTTTTCCACCACACAAGTTGTCAACCGATCAATTATAAATATTTGCTTACGAAATCGGGCAATTCTTCCTTGTTCGCAGAAACGGATACGGTGATGGTTACGCCGTTGTCCTTGCTCACTTTGTCAAGCATATAGAAGAATGCTGCCATTTCCTGCACGGGTTTGCCTGCGATACGAACGACGCCGTCGATGAATACGTATTCGTTGTCGTTGTTGCCTGCGATTACACCCTTGATAAAGCCGCAAAGAGCAGCTTCACCTGCGATGTCGTATTCGCTGATATCAATGAAACGCACTTCACGTTCTAAATCATACATACCGCGCTTGCTGTCGGTGATAAAAATCATGTGGCCTTTTGCAACTTTGACAGTTTCGTTTGCCGCATCGATCATCATTTTCGTTTTACCAGTACCTTTTGCGCCGTAAATAACTTTAATCATAATAAAATCCTCCCAGATTTTCTGTTTGTTTCCAGAAATCACATAAGTGAATTTCGGTTTATTATAGTTTAGCAGATTTCGAGCATAATTTCAAGACCTTTTCCAAAAAAAAATTATATTTTTTGAAATTTTTTTAGAAAACACACGAAACCAACAAAAATTAAGCGTGACTTTTCAGTCAACCTGACTCCGTCTATAAAAAAGAGCGAGGATATAACCTCCTCGCCCTCAACACTTTCTTTCTACAATCCGTTATTTCAATTCGTCGACAAATTTGGCGATGCGATGCAAGCCTTCTTCGATATCCTCTTCGCTCAATGCATAGGAAAGTCTCACACAATCGTCTGCGCCGAAAGAAATTCCGGGCACCGTGGCAACTTTTTCCGACTCCAACAGAATATCAGCAAACTCGATGGAGTTCGTGATCGCTTTCCCGTGATACGTTTTTCCGTACAGCTCGTCAATAACCAACATAACATAGAACGCACCGTCGGGTTCCACAGCTCGAACGCCCTCAATTCCCTCGATCATTTGCAACATTTTTGCTCTGCGTTTGTCAAACACCTGCACCATGTCCGCAATCTCCGATTCAGGGGCGTGAAGCGCCTCGATCGTGGCATACTGGGAAATAGAGCTTGCGTTGCTGGTTGCGTGGCTTTGGAAAGAATCAATCGCCTTCGCGATATCCTTAGGAGCTGCCAAATAGCCAACTCGCCAACCCGTCATTGCGTACGTTTTGGACACGCCGTTAACCGTAATCGTCAAATCCTTCATCTTTTCGCTGCACGCCGCAATCGAAAAGGGCTTTACGCCGTTGTAGCAAAGCTTTTCGTAAATTTCGTCGGAAAGAACGAAAATGCCTGCTTCTTCACAAACTTTTGCAATCGCACGAATTTCCTCTTCCTCGTACACCGCACCCGTAGGATTGGAAGGAGAATTGAAAATGAGCATCTTGGTTTTAGGCGTAATCGCCGCCTTCAATTCCTCTGCCGTAAATTTATATTTTTTCTCTTTGGGGCATACCAGGTATTTAGGCACGCCGCCACAAACCTTCACAACCTCGGGATAAGTCAACCAGTAAGGAGCCGGGATAATTACTTCGTCTCCCTCGTCTAACAATGCGTAGCAAGCGTTAAAAATGGAATGTTTTGCGCCGTTGGATACGATAATTTGAGAAGGCTCGTAATCCAACCCGTTGTCCCGTTTAAACTTTTCGCAAATTGCCTTTCGCAAAGACACAAGCCCCGACGAAGGAGTGTATTTCGTATATCCTGCGTCAAGCGCTGCTTTCGCTGCGTCGATAATGTGGGTAGGCGTATTGAAGTCAGGTTCGCCGACCCCGAAAGACACCACGTTTTCACCGGCTTGCTTCATCGCTTTCGCTTTTGCTGAAATCGCCAAAGTCAAGGATGGGGATATCGTCGTCATTCTTTGCGCTACTCGATTTTTCATACGTAATTTTCTCCGTGTTTCATTCTTTTTCTTTTACCTATTTATTCTACCTGTTTTTCAAAAATAAAGCAACTACCTACACCCCATTTTGACAAAATTGTAGGAAAATAATCAAAAATTTTAGAGATAAGATAGTTGATATCTATTTTCTCGATTGAAGCAATCAAAAAATATGACTATGCTGCAACATTTGTGGTTGCGGCATAGCCAACTCATTACATTTTCTGTTCGATTTCTGCAGCGTCTCTTTCCTTATCCAACTTGGTGTTACGGAAATACAAAGCAACGTCGATCGAAATTTCGATAAAGTTAAGAACGTAGAAAACAGCGCTTAAAATAAACAAGAAGTCAACCGTGGTTGCAGGGTTTGCAAGCTGTATGCCTTTACGAGCAATACCGAAAGCATAGCCGATCAACAAAAAGACTTCAAAAAATAAGCTCTTGCCTTTTGCCGTTCTGGATTTGTAAGATTTCATAATGGAAATCGGCCAAGAAAGACCAAAACAGAAAATTGTGAATGCTTCAAATAAATTTGCCAACATCTCGGGTGTCATAGTTACGTACTCCTTAAAAAATAAATTATTGTATGCTTATATATTAGCACAATCGCAAAAGTAAGTCAAGTTTTTCTCCTTCACTCTCGCCCTTAATTTTTTATTTTTTATCACCTATTACACACCTGTTACACAAATAATCCGCCAAAACGGCTGTATAGCTATGCCGAAAAGTAAGGCGTCTACAATTTCACACAATGCGTTCCTTATTCCTTTTCGGAAGCAAGCAGAGCCTCTCTGTCTGCAATCGCAAGCGCCTGCACCATGCTGTCGATATCCCCCGTCATGAAAGATTCCAAATTGTACTGGCTAAGTCCGATTCGATGGTCGGTGACACGGCTTTGAGGGAAGTTGTAGGTACGAATACGTTCACTTCTATCCCCCGAGCCCACCATGCTCCGTCTGTTCTCCTCACGAGCTTTGGCACTTTGACTATTGTAAAAATCATACACGCGCGAACGAAGCACTTTGAACGCCCGTTCCTTATTTTTAAGCTGAGAACGCTCGTCCTGACAGGTGACTACGATTCCCGTCGGGAAATGGGTGATGCGCACCGCCGACGCCACCTTATTGACGTTTTGTCCGCCTGCGCCACCTGAATGGAAGATGTCGATACGAATATCCTTATCGTTGATCTCCACCTCCACTTCTTCCGCCTCGGGAAGGACGGCAACCGTTGCCGCCGACGTGTGGATTCTGCCTTGTGTCTCGGTAGCAGGTACGCGTTGAACACGATGAACGCCGCTTTCATACTTCAACAATTTATACGCACCCCCTCCTTTGACGTTGTAAATGGCTTCCTTTACACCGCCAAGCTCGGTCGCATTCATATCCATCTCTTCCACACGAAGTTTGTGTGCAGCGCAATAATTCAAATACATACGACAAAGCTCCGCTGCAAACAGCGCAGCTTCCTCGCCGCCCGTACCCGCACGAACCTCCAAGATACAGTTTCGTTCGTCATTCTTATCTTTGGGGAGTAAGAGGATTTTCAATTCTTCTTTCATCGCCGCAAGCCGTTCCTTACAGTCGTACCCCTCATCCAACAGCATTTTTTTCATTTCCGAGTCCTTTTCCGTCTCCGCCATGGCAAACGCATCCGTCATTTCACGTTCGCAAGCAAGATATTCCTCGTATTTTTCCACCGTCTCGGTGAGGTCGGATTGTTCCTTGGAATACTTCTGCCAAGTACCCATGTCTGCGATGACATCGGAATTGGCGAGTTGTTCGGACAAAAATTCATACCTCTTTTTAATTTCGTCTAACTTTTTGAACATCTTTTCTCCTTTTGAAAAATACGCCCGAATTTCGAGCGTATTTTATGGCGTTACATCATGATTTTTACATAACGATCGACGCCGTTAAAATCTTTGATAATCATGGAATAAGAGTTACCCTTGAAGAGTTTCACCACTTCTTCCGCTTGACCTGCGCCCACTTCCATGAGCAATGCGCCGCCTCTCGTCAAATACTTGGGTGCCTCTGCCGCAATTTTTCGGTAAATTTCCAAACCGTCTGCGCCGCCGTCCAAGGCAAGATGAGGTTCAAAATCTTTCACTTCTTTTTGCAACGTTTCAATCTCCGAAGAAGGGATATACGGAGGGTTGGAAATAATCAAATCAAAGCGTTCACGAATGCGTGTAAACAAATCGGAACACACAAAATTAATTTCAGCCTGATTGCGTTCTGCATTCTCCCGCGCAAGCTCTAATGCATCCTCGCTGACGTCGATCGCCGTCATACGAACCTTTCTGCCTGCTTTTTCCAGCTCTTTATACGCTGCAATCGCAATTGCACCGCTGCCCGTACAAAGGTCGAGCACGTTCTGTCCTTCTTCCGCTGCCGCAACCGCCATCATAACGAGTTCTTCCGTTTCCGGACGGGGAATCAACACTCGTTCATCCACCTTAATCGTGTAGCCGCAAAAATCGGTGTCGCCGATAATATACCAAAGCGGTCTGCCCGTCAATCGTTCATCTACAATGGCTAAAATTTCTTTCACCTGCGCAACTTTCAACAATCTTTCTTCGGTATTGATAGCACTCTTGGGAATATTCAAGGTCAAAGCAAAAATCCATTCTGCTTCCTCTTCCTCGATACCGCTGTCCGCAAAACGCTTTTTCGTATCCTTCAACAAAGAAGAAAGCTTATCCGCCGTCACGAAACGTTTTTCGGGAATGGTGGGATCTTCGTCCATCGCAAGCACCGTGGTAAAAGCAGCAATCGCACATTCGATCATGCCGTCCTCAGGCTCACAAGTAGTGAGGCGTTGCATTAAAAGCCCCGGGAATTTGAAGATGAGGAAAAATTTGTTTTGCGTTTTTGCCAACAGTTTGAGCACTTCGTAAGAAACGCCTGCCACGATGGGAAGCATAAGCACTTTCACGACAAATCGCAAAATGCCGTCTACGGCAGAGTTCCCTGTATACAACCAACCGGCAATGGCAATATTGACGAGGGAGAACACGACGATGCTCACCATCATGACGATGAACAGGAAGGTCGTGCCGCACCGATCGTGCACACGTGCGCAACCTCGTACATTTTCCACTGTCAATTCCTTTCCTTCCTCATAACAGGTGATGGTTTTATGCTCAGCGCCGTGGCACATAAACACTCGTTTCAGGGAAGGGATCAAGGAAATTGCCAAAATATACAAGATAAAGATGACGAGTCGAATCCCCCCTTCACAGAGGTTGAACCACAGTCCGTCCCAACCTGTAGAAGTTTTGTCAAAGGGTAAAAATCCCGTCAACCATTGAGGGAGCGCCACAAAAATCAAAAGAGCGAGCGCCACACCGAGAGCGGTGGAGACCGTCGTGATAATACTGTTAATATCAATGCCGTGCTTTTCATTGAGGAGCTTTTCCCCTTTCGTCGGTTCTTCGTCGTCCGGGAAGGCAACTTCTGCACTTCGCATCAACACACGATTCCCGTCCACGAGGGAGTGAATAAAATTCACAACTCCACGCACGAAGGGTAAGCGCAAGAACTTATTCGTTTTTTCAGGGGAGGATAAACGCTCGGATTCGATCTGAATACGACCTTCGGGATCACGCACGGCGGTTGCCATGCTACGCTGCGCTCTCCCTTTCTCTCGGTCTCAGGCGGGTCGCCTGCTCTCTCTGATTTGCAGAGCGCCTTCGACGATAATGGGGCTACGCTGCGGGCGCCTTCCTGTTGGTTGGAGGGGAGAGTGGAGGTGGGAAAATTAGCCGATTTTGATGCCGGAGAAGCCCATGAAGGCCATAGCGAGCAAGCCGGCAACGATTAAGGCAATGGGCACGCCTTTCATCGACTTGGGCACTTCGACTGTGGCAAGCTGTGTGCGAATAGCCGAGAATATCAGCAAGGCCATCATGAAACCTAAGGCGGTGGATAT
>CAZBQP010000004.1:0-18688 GCA_964494075.1 uncultured Clostridia bacterium | reverse complement strand
ATGATGTACAAGATCGAGGGCGAAGATTTGTATTTGATCGGTACGAGCGAACATTCCATGATCGGTCGTTTTATGGGGCAGATTATTGACGGGAAGAAGCTTCCCCTCACGATGACGAGCTACTCTCCTTGTTTTAGAAAGGAAAAGGGTGCACACGGCATCGAAGAGCGTGGTATCTATCGTATTCACCAGTTTGAAAAGCAGGAAATGATCGTCATTTGCCGCCCCGAAGAGAGCGCAGAATGGTATGAAAAGCTTTGGAGCTATACGGTGGAACTTTTCCGTTCGATGGAAATTCCTGTAAGACAGCTCGGTTGCTGTTCGGGGGACTTGGCGGACCTTAAAACCAAGAGCTGCGACGTAGAAGCTTGGAGTCCCCGTCAGAAGAAATATTTTGAAGTGGGTTCCTGTTCCAACCTTACGGATGCGCAGGCAAGACGTTTGAGCATTCGTTACAAGGATGAGGACGGTAAAACCAAGCTCGCTCACACGTTGAATAACACGGTGGTTGCGCCTCCCCGTATGTTGATTGCCTTCATTGAAAATCATTTGCAGGCAGACGGAAGCGTGCGTATCCCCGCTGTGTTACAGCCGTACATGGGTGGCAAAACTTCCATTCAACCTAAGAAGGACTAAGAAAGAAAAGACGAGGATTGATGAGGAACAGTTTTGCACTGTTCCTCATCTTGTGTAATCGCCCGACGAATGAGATTTTGATTAAAAATTCGGACGGTGACGGGAATAGAAAGTATGAAATATTTATTTTTTGATATCGAATGTTCGGTGGTATCCAAAAAGGCGGCAAAAATTTGCGCATTTGGGTATTGCTTGACCGATGAAAAATTTAATATTTTGGAGAAAGAGGACTTGCTTATCAATCCACAGGGCGGCTTTCATTTGACTGACCGCAAGGGGACGCAAGGGCTCGTTTTGCCATACGAATACGATCGTTTCAAAAACTATCCCACATTCCCGGAATATAAGGATAAAATTTATAGCTTGTTGCAAGATAAGGATACCCTCGTGATCGGGCACGCAACGATGAATGACGTCAAGTATCTCAATTTGGAAAGCAAACGTTTTCAACTTCCCTCTTTTGAGTTCGATTTTGCCGATACGCAATTTTTATACATGAACCGCATCGGAGAGTTTTCCCGTCAGTTCGGGCTTGGGGCGATTGCCGAAGAGTTGGGGGTGGAGTTCGTTGCTCATAGAGCGGTGGACGATGCGTACGCCACGATGCGAATTGCCGAGGCAATTTGTCGGGCGGAAGAAGCGGAAAATTTGCCGCAGTTGATTGAAAAATACAAGATCACGCTTGGGCGTATTGAAAATTATGAAATATCGTTGACGACGTCGGCGGGATTGAACGCCTATCGTGAAGAGCAGGAACGTCGCAAAGAGGAGCGGGAAAAAGCTAAGACGGAGTTTTATCATTTCGTAGATAGAGAAAAACGTAAGCGTGCAAAGGACGGCATTCTCAAAAATAAGCTGGTCTGCTTTTCTCATCCGTTGGAAATTGAACTTTCCCTATCCAAAGGGTTGGTGCGTTCTACTTTTGCAGAGGGGGGGATTTTCACTTCCCGTGCCGAGGAATGCGATTATTATATCTGCTTTGAAGAGGAGAGCGGTGCAAGGCTCAAATCGGTAAAAAAAGGCAGAGTGTTGACGGTGGACGAATTCAAAACTTGCTTAGGTCTGTAAGATTGTAGGATGGAAACGAATGAAAGTACCTGAATCCTTTATCATAAATATGAAAAAACAGCTTCCCGAAAAGGAATGGGAGGCTTTTTTTGCCGTCTATGACAAGCCGCCTTTCAAGGGAGTGCGTTTGAACCCGTTGAAAGGAAGTGAAGAAGTGTTAAAATCCTGTTTGCCTTTTTTGGAAGAAAGAGTGGAATGGGAGGAGAACGGATATTACACAACGGAGGAAAAACCGGGGAATTCCCCCTTTCATGCTGCCGGATTATTCTATTCGCAGGAGCCTTCCGCTATGTGTGCCGCACCGCTTTTGGAGGTGCAGCCCGGGGAAAGGGTGCTCGATCTTTGTTCTGCGCCCGGCGGAAAGGGAACGCAGCTTGCTTGTAGAATGAAGGGGGAAGGGATTGTCGTATTGAACGAACCCGTATTATCGCGTGCGAAAATTCTGTCGCAAAACGTGGAACGCATGGGCGTGAAAAACGCCGTCGTGACGAGTGAACTTCCTGAAAAGTTATCGACAAAATTCGAGGGATATTTTGATAAAATTCTCGTAGATGCGCCTTGTTCAGGAGAGGGGATGTTCCGTAAAAATGCGGAAGAGGCGCTTTCCGAATGGAGCGAGGAGAACGTGGCAATTTGCGCTGAACGGCAAAAACACATTTTGAACGAAGCGACGAAAATGTTGCGCTGCGGAGGGCGGCTTGTGTATTCCACTTGTACCTTCGCACCGTCTGAAGATGAGGGGCAGGTGTGCGATTATTTACAAAATCATCCCGAAATGCGCCTGCTCATGCAGGAGAAATTATACCCCCATAAAGTGAAGGGGGAAGGGCATTTTGCCGCATTGTTTGAGAAAAATCAAACAGAGGAAGGGAACGTTCGTCGCAAAGAAATGAAACCTTGGTGCTCACGGGAGGGAGAACAGGCGTATCGAACGTTTGAAAAGAGCTTTTTTCATCAAAAATTTGCCCATCGCTTGTATGAGGTGAACGGCATTTTATACGAGCTTCCCGAAGGGGTGTTCGATTGGAAGGGAGTGCAAGTGCTACGTGTGGGTGTGCGACTCGGCGAAGTGAAAAACGGTCGGTTCGAGCCTTCCCATTCCTTGGCACTTTGCGTCAAAAAGGAGGAGTGCAAAAACGTGTTGGATCTTTCCGAAACGGATGAACGTTTGGAAAAATACCTGCGTGGCGAAACGATGGAAGATGGATCGATTGAAAACGGTTGGTGCGTTGTTTGCGTACATGGGTATCCCTTGGGGCTTGGAAAAGCCGTCAACGGCACGGTGAAAAATCATTATCCGAAAGGATTGCGGAAAAGCAAATAAAAGCGAAAAAGTAAATCAATAAAAAATTCCTGCCTATCTCATTAGAAGAAGGGCAGGATTTCTTTTTATCAAGAAAGCCCTTTCGTCGAGAGCTTTCAGAAATTTGACTTTTGCTAAATAAAGAAAATCGACTGTGATTTCCACAGCCGATTTTCTTATAACTCAAATGTGATTATTTGTTCTTTTTAACAACGTTTACGTGTGCTTTTGCCGCTTTCTTTCTTTTTACGACTTTCACAATTCTCTGCGTTGCGATGCCGCCGATTGCCACCAAGAGGGCAGCCGATACAGCGATGGAGCTGATCAACATGAAGATGTTCATGCCGTCTTCATCCGTGTCGGTGTCGGTATCATCGTCGGTGTCGTCGTCTACTTTTGCGCTTGCAGGCGTAATGGTTACGTCACGCAAGGAGTAGTCTGCGAATACGGTGTAGTTGCCGTCTGCCGTGTATTGCATATAAGCGACTGCCGATTCGTAGTTGGAAGCTTTGAAGCTGTCCTTGTAGAGGTTGCCAACTTTGTCTTCGTCCAATGCGTCTTCGTATCTTACGTGTCTGTCGGTGTCGTAGTAGGAGAATACGCTTTCAAACTTAGTTGTGATATTCTCTTCGTTTTCAAGATATTCTTCCAAAAGTGCGGGATAGAGGCTAGATGCCGTGCCGGGATTGTTGGTGTCGAAGAGTACGTAGCTGTCTGCAGCGTTCGTTGTGTTGCCGTCTCTCGTACCGCTCCACACTTCGAGACGATAATTCTTCGCAGCGTTGCCTTTCTTAATATAGAAGGTAATCGTCTTCCATTCGCCGTTCGTGTCTACGTTTTCAATCTTGAGGTCTGCGCTGTTGCCGCCTTCGTAACGATGTGCAAGTTCCGTCACACTCTTAAGGTCTTTCACTTCGTTGTCAGCCGTGAAGTTTTTGTCGGTGTGATAGGTGTTGTTTGCTGCGTTGTAGTAGTATACGATGTGATCCCAATCTTTATCCATGTAGGAATGGGTTGCGCTGTTTTCTGCTGCAATCAAGTTGCCGTCGCTGTCCTTTGCATAAGCGGAAAGGTTTGCGTAATTACCGGTGTAAGCGCTGAAATCTTTTTCTGCAGTGTACAAGCCCGTCTTCTTGTTGAGTCTGAATGCAACTTTGCTCGTCTTTTCATCGGGATCGCCCGTAAGAATGTTGCCGTTGTCGTCATACCAGTAAACAAGGTTGTCGGAAATGGTAAGCATGGATTGACGGGTTGCGTCGTCCATATCTACGAGGTATACGGAAGCGGTAGCGTTCACCGTCTTCACACGTACGGACACAAGGGTGTACGAAGCGGAAAGAGTGGTGGAAGTGCCGATATAGCCGTACGCATTCGAACCGTCGTTCAAGATGAAGAGGGGTTGCGTTGCGTTGCCGAAAATGCTATTCCAAGCGGTTTCGGGATCCGTAGATGCCGTCAAGCCCAAAGCATTTACCCACGTTGCATTGTCGGGGTTTGCGATGATGGTTGCATAGTTTTCAATGAATTTTTCTCTGTTGAGAAGACCAGCGTTTTCGTTGGCGTTGATGCGGTAGCCATTTTCGCTGTTAGAACCGGGATTTACGTAGTAGCTGTCGCTGTAAACACCTTTGTAGTTCTGTGCGTCTGCAAGTCCGTTTTCAAGCGCGTCCGAAGGAGTACCTGCTGCGGAGTCAAATCCGGCGTTGCCGGTTGCCTTTTCTTCTTCCGTTGCCACGAGGGTGTGCAATTGTGCGTAATCGCCTGCTTCTGCACAGCTGTATTCGAGCTTGTCCATTTCAAGCGTTTCAAACTTAGCGATTGCTGCAAAACCGGGCGTGTAGCTCGTATTTGCGGTGGAAACGTTGATGCTCGTTGCGCCGTAGTTGAGGGTGAGATAGAAGTCTTGCGTAGCGGTGCTACCCTTCAAATCTTCGTCCTTTTCTACGAAGAAGAAGTAACGCTGCCAACCGTCGTTCGTTTCTTCAACGTCTTCGATGATTGCGGTGTTGATAGAGGAGAAGGAGGTGGAGCTTTCATTGTTCGTAAGGGTAATGGTAAGCCCCGTGCCCTGACCGAAGTCAGACGTCTTCACGTAGAAGGAGATTGCCATGTAATCCTTTTCCAAGGTGAAGTTGTACGCTTCTTTCCACGTGTATGCTGCGCCGCTTGCGGAGAGCATCATCAAAAGTTTGTCGCTATCCTGCAAGAATGCGTCTTCAGCATCGCTTGCAAGGAAGTTGCTGTAAACACTTTCAAGATATTTGTTGTTGGAGTTTGCAAATTCGGATTTTGCTGCGTACTTCATCACGTCGATGTCGGAATCGCTCAACTCTGTATTGTACGTAGAACCGTCCGTGCTTTCGGTGACTTTTGCCGTCGTGGAAACGGTAGCCGAGAAATCAGTCCAGTAAGCGTTGTGGAAATCCATTGCGAACTTCGTTTGGTCGTCCGAATAGGTGTCGATCGTTTTGTCTGCCTTTTCGGCGCCGAGACCTACGGAGGTGATATCAGCCGTTGCCTCGTCGTATTCGTTCAGCGTGAGTTCTTTGTATTCCACGTTATCGAAGAATGCGTAACCGTTCACGTATCCAAAGTGATCGGAACCGCCGTTTTGACCAAGGCCCAATACGATGGAGAATTTGGTGTCGGCGAAAGAAGATCCCTTCAAATAGAAGGTGTACTGTTTCCATTCGTCCGTTTGAATGTTCTTCACTTCAAAGGAATCGAGGGCTTTGCCGCCGACCGTTTGCGTTACGCTGATGTAAGCGCCTTTGCCGACTGCATCCTGTTCTTCTTTGTTGGAGTCCACCGTTTTAAGGTTTGCCGTCTTTACCCAAACGGAAACTTGTGCTGCCGTGCCTGCGGGAACGGTGACGGTAGAGGACGAGCTGTATTTTTGAGCCGTGCCCGTACCTGCGGAGTAGTTACCGCTCGAATCCTTAGAACCGGTGTTGTTGTGGAGCATGAGGATTTGCGTATCGGTTGCACCTGCAGGCGTGCCGGGGTTTGCCAACGCTACGTTCGTTTCGGTGTCGATGGGAAGATCTTCATACTTGACGTTGAAAGATTGATAGGAATCTTTTTTGTATTCTTCAAATTCGTCGTCGATGTCGAGATCTTTATTTTTTTCTCTGGCTTTCCAATCTTTGTAGAAGGCAAGCTTGTCAGCCGTCGTCATGGAATCCCATGCCGATACGGCGTCTTTGATTTCCATTGCCGCAATGTCTTCGTCGGTTTTGTTACGTGTCGTCAAATCGTCCCATTTTTCCGTTTTGGTGTCAATGACGCCGCTTGCGGATTTGGAAGAGGGAGCAGAACCCGTCGTAACGGAGTTGACTGCACGAGACCAACCGGTGACGGACGTGCCGATTTTTACGGTGTCGGTAAGGTTGGTAAAGTCAAAGTTGCTGTTCTTGATCGTTCCGTTGTCCACTTTGTCATTCGTGGTATCTTCCGTGGAGGAAGAAGAGGACGAAGAGGAGGAATCGGCGTTATCCGTACATGCCGCAAAAGCTGCGCCCATGGAGGAGAAAATCATCGCCGACAAGAGAAGGGCAAGGAATTTGCTCTTTTTGTTGTTTGTTGTTTTCATGTAACCACCTTTGGTTTTTTGATTTTTTGAGTCAAGCGGAAATTTCAAAGCGTAGTTTTTTTGCAAAAGGGCAAACTACCACTCTCTAAAATCTTCACTATACTATTTTAATACAAAATGAAAGAGTTGGCAAGCGTTTCTACCGTAAAAACTAAGAAAAAGTTTAATAATTTCAAAAAAAATCTCCATTATATATAGTAAAGAAGTTTTTTCAAGGAGAATTATGGAAAAAAGCAAGCAAAAAAACGGACGGCGAGTGGTTTGCGGCGGACTTGTCGGCGCAGCGAACAGCATATTCGGGGGCGGCGGCGGAATGATCGGAGTGCCGCTCTTGCAAAAAACGGGCATGGCAGAAAAGCAGGCGCACGCCACGGCAATTTTGTTGATCTTGCCCATTTCCCTTTTGTCTTTCCTCTTGTATGCAGCGCAGGGACTGTATGATTTCGAGGTGTTGATTCCCACAGCGCTTGGCGTGACGGCGGGGGGAACACTCGGCGCAAAATGGCTCGGTAAGCTGTCCGAACGACGGGTGAGCATACTCTTTGCCCTCTTACAGGCGGTTGCCGGTGCTTTCTTGTTTTTTGTAAAGAGAGGGGGGTAAGGTAAGGAATATGCAATTTTATTTGTATTTGATTTTGGGTTTTTTAGGCGGGATTCCTGCCGGTATGGGCATGGGCGGCGGAACGGTGACGATTCCGTTACTCGTCCTTGTAGGAGGGGTGGAACAAAAGATTGCGCAATGCGCCAACCTATTTTCCTTTTTGCCGATGTCGGCGTTGGCGCTGAAAACGCACGCAGAAAACGGATTGTTGCAAACGCAGGGGATTTTGTGGATTATTCTGCCGGCGTTGTTGACGTCCGTCGGGGGCGTCTTTCTGGCGTCCTATCTGCCGTCGGAATTGTTGCGCAAGGGGTTCGGCGCTTTTTTGATGGGATTGTCTTGCGTTACGCTCTATCAAGCCGTGCGCAACTGAAAACTTTTCGCTTTTCACGGAAGTTTGCATATAGGAGTTTTGCCCCAAGAGGAAAAATTATTGACAACAACGGCGAAAGTGTGATATAATGCACACTATGAAAAAGTATACTTGTATTTTATTTGATCTTGACGGCACGCTCACCTTTTCCCATCCCGGAATTTATGCGTGCTTTCGTTACGCACTTGAAAAAATGGGGGCACCTATGCCCACGGACGAGCAACTTCGGCCCTGTGTAGGACCTTCCCTGATGTATTCCTTTCAAAATTTCTTTGGATATTCCAAAGAGGACGCTGCCAAAGCGACCGCCTTTTATCGAGAACGTTACGCCGTGAAGGGAATTTGGGAAAACACGCCTATTCCGGGCGCTGTAGAGCTGCTTAAAGCCCTGAAATCTGCAGGATATAAGTTGGCAATGGCAACGTCCAAACCTCAACTTTTCGCCGAACAAATCGCCGATAAATTTGGTTTTTCCGACTATTTCGACGTGGAAGTGGGAAGCGGCATGGACGAGATGACGTTGCCGACGAAAGCAGACGTCGTCAGGGAGTGTATACGCCTTCTTCACGCCGATGCCGACGAATGTCTGATGGTCGGCGATCGCAAGCATGACGTGGAAGGCGCAAGAGAAAATCACGTCGATTGCGCCATGCTCGAAGTGGGATATGCTGAGAATGAGCAAGAATTTATCGACTGTCAACCTGCCTACGTTTTCGAGAATTTCGAGGAATTGAAATCTTTGCTTTTATAACAGATTGCGAATATATATTTCGTCGCCCGATCGGCTTTGTCGGGCGACGTTTCTTTTCGTTTGCAGCATGGTAAAAGAAAGAGTGAGAAAATACCTCCGAAGAGGATGTAAAAAACGGATATTTTTTTGAAAAAGAAGAGCAAAAAGCGATGTCTAACAATGAAAATTCGGCAAATTTCGGTGAAAAAGATAAAAAAAATAAAAAATTTCAAAAAATTTTTCAAAAAGGTATTTACAAAATTGATTTTATGTGGTAAACTATGGGAAATTATAATAGGGGGAGGAGTATCGAAAATTTATTTTTGATGACCCCCGAAAGATAAGAATGCAAGGATTAGTATAAAAAGTTTTTATAGGACAACAGAGGTTAACGAAAGTGGAAAAAATTGCAATTATAGATTTAGGATCGAATACGGCGAGACTCGTAATTGTCAACATGTTTGCGGACGGGCATTATATGGTCGTGGACGAGTTGAAGGAGAGCGTTCGCCTCGGTCAGGACATGGACAGAGACGGATTTTTGAAGCCTCAAAGAATTGCTGAGACGATTAAATTGTTGAAAATGTTTAAGCGTCTTTGCGATGCGAGCGGGGTAGAACGGATTATCGCCGTGGGAACGGCAGCCGTTCGTCGTGCGAAAAACCAACGTTCCTTCCTCGATGAAATTCAGGTGAGCTGCAATATCACCGTTCGCGTACTTTCCGAAGAAGAGGAAGCGCTCCTCGTATATCGTGGCGTCATCAATTCGATGGATATTCCCAAGGGGTTGATTTTGGAAATCGGCGGCGGCAGCACGAAGATTATCTATTATAATAGACGTAACGTGCTTGGCTATGCTTCTTTGCCTTTCGGTGCGGTCACTTTGACTGATTTGTTCTCCTCGGATGCAACTCCGCAGGATGCGGCAGCGCATATCGAAGAATTCTTCACCGAACAGCTCAAAAAGGTGGAATGGTTGCATGATCTCGATCCCGAAACGCAGATGATCGGCGTGGGCGGCTCGTTCAGAAATCTGTTCAAGATCAGCAGACTCGTCAAAAAATATCCCTTGAATATTGCACATAATTACAAGTTGGCAACGGAAGATTTCGACGCCATTTACGATATGATCAAGGTACTGGATATCGACAGACGTAAGAAGATTAAAGGGCTTTCCCCTGCTCGTGCGGACATCATGCCTGCAGCGATGGCAATTATCAAATCGTTTGTAAGCTATTCGAATATCGACATGTTTACCATCAGCGGAAACGGACTTCGTGACGGACTTATGCTCAACCAAGCGTTGCCCATTACGGTGGAAAAACCCATTTCCGACGTACTCGGGTATTCGCTCGACAGATTGGTCAAATATCACGGATGCGATCCTCAGCACGTGGAACACGTGTTGCAACTCTCCGTACAGCTGTTCAAACAGCTCCGTGTGTTGCATAAGTTCTCCCGTCAGTATTTGAAGGTGTTGAAGATTGCGGCAAGCTTGCACGATTGCGGCATGAATATGCAGTATTATGGACACGCAAAACATAGCTGGTATACCATTTTGAATTCGCCCATCTATGGTGCGACTCATCGTGAAATCGTGTTGGCGGCATTTGTGGCACGTTGTCACAACGGCGAAGACGTACCCCTCGTTGACTGGCAGAGATACAAGGACATCGTGTTGGAAGAAGACCTTGATGCGGTGAAGAAACTCGGCGTTCTTTTGAGAATTGCAGAGTGCTTGGACAGAAGCCATTGCGGCGTGGTGACCGGGTTGAATTGCGACGTGCTCGGAGATTCGGTGATTATGAAGACGATTGTATCTGGGGATGCTGCTCTTGAAATTTGCAATGCAGAATCCACGGGTATGGAATTCAAAAAAGCGTTCAAAAAGAATTTAGAGATTTTGTAAATCAATCAATCGGATATATTCGCAAAAAGAGCCGCTCTTTCTCCTCACGGGAGGGGAACGGGCGGCATTTTCGATAGGGATAACGAGGTGAAATGGCGGTCTCAACGCATACCTGCCTCGTCCGTTTTGAAAAATGAAGGAACGTGGAAACTTGTTTTCTTGGTGTTTCTGCTCTGCAATAATAATATGGAATGGATTTTAGCAAGCGCTTCTCCGCGGCGCAAAGAACTGTTGGCGGAATTGATTGAAAAATTTGAAGTATGTCCGTCGAAGGGAGAGGAACGGGTAGAAGGAAATCCTTCGCCTGAGGAACTCGTGAAAATGCTCGCCACGCAAAAGGCGGAAGAGGTTGCTTCTTTTGAAAACTCGAAGGGAAAGGCGGTACTCGGCTCGGACACGGTGGTGGCGATCGACGGAAAAGTGCTTGGAAAACCCAAGGACGAAGAGGATGCGTTTCGTATGCTTACGGCGCTTTCGGGACGTACTCACCAGGTGTACACAGGGGTGTGTATTCTTTACCCTGCGGGAGAAAACGAGATGAAAATGCTCGTGGAGGCGGACTGTACGCAAGTGGTATTTGAAGAGCTCACCGCAGACATGGTATGGGCATATATCAAAACAGGCTCGCCGATGGATAAAGCAGGTGCGTACGGAATTCAGGACGGCGGCTTGGTGAAAGAAATTAAAGGGAGCTATTCCAACGTGGTTGGCTTACCTTTGGAACTCGTGAAAAACATGTTGAGCAAAATGTGAGACGCTCAGCTTTGGAGGAAGGAAATGATAAAGCTTGCAATTGATTTGGGATCGTCAATGACGAAGATTTACCGCGCGGATACGAACAGCGGCGTGGTGCTTGCCGAGCCTTCTTGCGTTGCCGTCGGTGCGGACGGAGAAGTGCGTGCGATCGGAAAACAGGCGAAAAATCTCATCGGTAAGACTTCGGAACGAATGAATATCGTCTATCCCGTTTACGAGGGCGTCATTGTAGACATGGGGCTTGCCGTGGCGATGTTGGGCGATTTTTTATCGAGGATAGGCATTAAGAAAAATGCCTTGCGTTCTGTGCAAGCGTTGATCAACATTCCTTGCGGACTTCAAGGGGATAGACTTGCGGAATATGGTACGTTGGCGGAAGAGTGTGGATTAAGACGAGCTCGCTTTGTGGAACAGCCATATCTTGCCGTGCTTGGCGGTGGTGCGATTTTGAGCGAAAGCGATTCCGTTTTCTCGTTGGACATCGGCGGTGGCGTGACGAATGCGGCAGTCATTTCTGCAAACGGCATCATTTCAGGTATTTCCATCAACGTGGGTGGAAATAATATGGATGCGAATATTATTTCCAAAATTGCACGAAACAATGCTTTGCATATCGGCACGTTGACGGCGGAAAAAATTAAAAACGAGCTTGGATCGCTCTCGTTGAGTGCGCTCGGCACGATGGTGGCGGAAGGTAGCTCAACGCATACCTGCCAGCCTGCTTCGGCGTCTATTCAGGCTGTGGATGTGAGTGAGTGTATTCGAATTTACGTGGATAAGGTGGTGGAATACGCCCTTGGTGTGTTGTACGGTTTGCCTGCGGAAGTGGCGGCTGCCGTCAATCGCAACGGTGTGTATCTTTCCGGCGGTATTATGAAAATTCCGCATTTGGCGCAGTACGTAAGCTCGAAACTCGGCATGCGTTGTCACGTCAGCGAAGAACCACAATTTGCCACCGTGCTCGGCGGAGGAGTGCTGTTGCAAGATAAGGAATTCTTGCGTCGATTCTCTCGGGAAACGTAACGGACATGGAATAGCCCCGAGGCACTCGCCTCGGGGCTGCATTTATAAAAAAAATCCCTTCGCAATGATACGAAGGGAAAAAAGGTAGTCGTTTGATTAATTAATAGTTTTCCGCTCTTACTTGGAAATAAGCCTGAGGGTGTGCGCAGATGGGACAAACTTCGGGTGCTTTCTTGCCAACTACGATGTGGCCACAGTTGGAGCATTGCCATACAGCGTCGCCGTCCTTGGAGAATACGAGGTCGCCTTTCACGTTAGCGAGAAGCTTTCTGTATCTTTCTTCGTGTTCTTTTTCGATTGCGGCAACCCCTTCAAAAAGAGTTGCGATGTCGTCGAAGCCTTCTTCACGAGCTACTTTTGCGAATTCTACATACATATCCGTCCATTCAAAGTTTTCGCCTTCAGCTGCTGCAAGAAGGTTTTCAGCGGTGGAGGGAACGGAACCGCCGTGCAAAAGCTTGAACCAAATCTTTGCGTGTTCCTGTTCGTTCTTTGCGGTTTCTTCGAAGATGGATGCGATCTGTACAAATCCTTCTTTCTTTGCTTTGCTTGCGAAGTAGGTATATTTATTTCTTGCCTGGGATTCGCCTGCGAATGCAGCTTGAAGGTTGGCTTCCGTCTTCGTGCCTTTCAAAGGGTTCACTTCTTCAAACACGCCGCTCTGCTTGCAAACGGGGCAAACTTCGGGGGCTTCGCCTTCTGCTACGTAGTGACAAACTTTACATTCAAATTTTTTCATGACATTACCTCTTAATATTTTCTTTTATTAGGATTGTGTTTTAATAACTACGTATAGTATAATATAAAAAAATCAATTTGTCAATAGTTTTGAGAAAAAAAATTAAGATTTTTAGAAAAAAATTTCATATACTTTTAACATGAAAAACGCGTAGCGGTTAACTAAATCGGATATAATGATAGAAATGCAATGGGGAATAAAGCGAAGCTGATTTTTTGATAGTGGATTTTAGCATAAGACGTATTCTTTACGTATATAGATAGGAGGATAGTATAGAAAAGGGAAGTTATTATGAAAAAACTAAGCGAAAGAAAAAAAATTTGGATTGAACGGACGGTGTCTAACGACAGAAGTTATAAAACGTATTTATACAATCGCTTCATCATCATTTTATTTTTGATTTTTTTGCAAGTCGTTTTGTGCGGGACAATGGCGGTTCTATTTGCGTACAATTCGGAAATGGCGTTCGTCGTACAAGTAATTTTGTTTATCGTCGAGCTGTTGATGCTGCTCTATCTCGTTAACAAATCGGAACGACCGTCGATGAAAATGAGCTGGATTATTCTAATTTTGGTCGTGCCGGTAATCGGCGTGCCTGCTTATCTTTTATACGGTGAGGGTAGACCGACTTGGCGCATGAACAGAAAGATTGAAAAGGTGAAAAAGAAAAACGTGAAAATTTTTCACGAGACGCTTGGGAAAATGCCCGAGGTCGAAGGCAACGATCGAGCAGACGCCGTATGCAGGTATTTGATGAAGTATGCTTCTTTTCCCGTGTATGGGGATGGGAGCGTGGATTATTATAAGTGCGGCGAGGACGCTTTTCCCGTTATTTTGGAAGAGCTTAGAAAGGCAGAAAAATTTATTTTACTCGACTATTTTATCGTGGAACATGGAAAAATGTGGAATGAAATGTTGAAGGTTCTCTTAGAGAAAGCTGAACTTGGCGTACAAATCCGCATGATTTATGACGATTTCGGGTGCATGACGACGCTACCGCCTCGGTATGAGAAATACCTTGAAAGTTTGCATGAAAACATTCGTTGCATGACGTTCAACAACATTATTCCCGTGATTGCCGTGCGTATGAACAATCGTGATCACCGAAAAATTCTTGTCGTGGACGGAAAAGTCGGTTTTACGGGCGGCATTAACATTGCTGATGAATATATCAATGAAAAGGAACGCTTTGGCTACTGGAAGGACGCCGTAATACGCCTGCAAGGGAGTGCGGTAAACTCCATGACGATGATGTTTTTCAACTTCTGGAATGCGTTTCGATCGGACAAAGAGGACTTGCACGACTACTTGGTTGCGAATAAAAATGGGGATACCATGTCTGCGTTGAAAGAAGGTGGAATACGGGTGCAACCCTATGACGACTCACCGATTGACAATATTAGTGTGGCGGAAACGGTGTATCTCGATGTGATTCATCGTGCAAGCAAATATATCTATATTTTTACACCCTATTTAATTTTGGATGATTCCATGCGTCTTGCGTTGGTTGCGGCTGCGATGAGAGGGGTGGATGTCCGTATCGTCGTGCCCGGCATTCCCGATAAAAAGATTGTGTATCGTCTCACGCGTGCTAATTACGTTTTACTGCAAAAAGCAGGTGTAAAGATTTACGAATACACGCCCGGGTTCATTCATTCCAAATGCGTTGTCAGTGACGACGAATGCGCTGTGGTGGGAACGGTGAACTTGGATTATCGAAGTCTGTATCATCATTTTGAAAATGCCGTATACTTTGCAAATTGCGATGCCGTTGCCGACGTAAAACGAGACTGCGAAGAGACGTTTGCTGTCTCGAAGCTTTGTGAACTCGGCTATCCTAAGCGCAACATGTTTGGTAGGGTGATTGATTCCGTTTTGCGAGTCTTTGAAACGCTCTTCTAAAAAATCTTTTTTCATACAAAAACAGGCTTTTCACACAGTTTTCAAAATGCTTTAAGATGGTTAACAAAAATATAGGATATAATACGAACAATCAAGCTTCCGCAAGATTTATAAAGAAAAATACTGCGGAAGGGGGAGGAATTTTATGAATAAATTGATGAAAGGGATTTTATCTGTTTCCTGCGTGGTGCTCATGCTCGGGAGTGCGACAGCTTGCTCTCTCAAAGGGCCTAGCGCCTACGACGTCGCCGTAAAAAATGGCTATCAAGGCACGGAAGCGGAGTGGTTGGAGAGTTTGCACGGCTCAAACGGCAAAGACGGTAAAGACGGTGCAGATCTCACCGCAGCAGATCTTTATAATACTGCAGTGGAAAACGGCTATCAAGGGAGCTATCTCGATTTTTGCGAAGAAGTGCTTCAAGTGGAAATGCAGGATAACAACGACGTCGACAGGCTTGCTAAAAATATGACGTCGGTTGTGAGCATCTATTGCGGTTTTACCAAGACGACCTATAGCGGAGGCTTAGGCGGCATGCTCGTATTTCCTCAGAAGGATCCCTATTACAGCGCCGGGAGTGGCGTTGTTGTCGAGCTTGATAAAGAAGAAGGCGATGCGTTAATCATCACGAATTATCACGTGATTTACGATAAGGATAGTGACGTGGAGTCGGGTATTTCCGATGCCATCTATCTCTATCCATACGGCGCTTATAACGGGTTTTCTTTGCAAAACTCTTCGAATACGTACGCAGATACGACGAAAAACAGCATCAAGGCAACCTACGTGGGCGGCGCTATGGATTACGATATCGCCATCTTGCGAGTGGAAGACAACGAATACGTCAAGACGAGCGTGATGAGCGAAGCACAATTTGCGAACTCGGATGAGGTGCGTGTAGGGGAAAAGGTGTACGCAATCGGCAATCCCAACGGTGAAGGAATTTCCATTACGCAAGGTATTGTTTCCGTGGAGTCCGAATATATTACGATGACTTCGACGGACGGTGCAAACAGAACGGTGGATTATCGTGTTATTCGTACAGATGCTGCAATCAACGGCGGTAACTCGGGCGGAGCTCTCTTTAATGCGCAGGGCGGCTTGATCGGAATCGTCAATGCCAAGAATGTGAGCACGGACGTGGATAATATGGGGTACGCATTGCCCGGCACGCAGGTGAAAAATCTCTACGATAACATTCTTGACAACTACAAACAATACGGAGAGCGTGGTGCACGCATTGCAACCCTTGGTGTGATGATCGGTATGACGGGCTCAACTGCCTACTTCGATGAAAAAGGCGCTTTGCGGATTCGGGAAGAATGTAAGGTGGTACAAGTCTTGGAAGGTGGCGCTGCTGCTAAATTGTTGCAGGTTAGCGATACCCTTAAGAGTATTCGAGTGAATAACGGTGAGGCTTTCTATTTTACTCGTCGTTATCAATTGCTGGATCAGCTTTTGACCGTGCGCAAAGGAGACGTCGTAACGCTCGGCATTGTTCGTGATGGTACGGAGATGGAAGTCAAAATTGCCTTCAACGAAGATGCGAAGTTTACGAAATATCAATAAAATCAGCTCATAACAACTTCTCTTTTATGTTTTTTTACGAAAGGGAGCGCCCTTGACGGACGCTCTTTTTTCTTGACAACGGGCGTTAATTATAGTATAATGAAGAAAAACGGAAAGAAAGACGTTTTTTTATTGAAACGTCGAGGAGGAAAAGATAGATGAACACGCACGAATTTATCAATGCAATCTACCATCAAACGGAAGAAAACGATAAGTTGGAAGAATATAAAAAAGGATTGCCGATCGGTAAAGATGAAGAGGGGAATATCTTGCTCGCACAAAAGCGTGAAAAGAGCTTGATGATTCGCAACACTTGCGTGACGGGTTTGAAGAGAACGGAATTTATCCGTCGGCTCGTGATCACCCTTTCTTGCCTTTATGAAAAGGATCAGGCGTGTTTTTTCGTACTCTCTCCACGTGTTGAATACGGGGAACTTCTCCGTCTGAATTCGGTGGATATAACCGTGCCCTATCTTCGCAGCAGAGAGGATTTACAAAAGTGTGTGGAGACGTTGAAAGAGCTTCTTCGCATTCGTTCGACGGGGAACGGCCATCCCCATTTCTTCCTTATTTTGGACGGCTTGGAAGAGCTTTCCGATGCTTGCGAAAATGGGGAGCTGGAAGAATACAGAAAAATTTACGAGTTGCTTATGCGCAAAGCGGACGTCGACGTGATTACTGGCGTCGATTTGACGAAGAGTATCTTTGCCGGGTATCCAAGCACGTTTGTCGGGGTAGGAAACTGTCTCGTAACAACGCAGGAGAGCGGCAAGGCGGACGTTACCTACGTGGAGGACGATTCGACGTTGAGTTTGCCTGCTCTCGTCGCATATCCCAATGAACCCACCGTCATGGATAGCATCGTGTTGTTAAACACGCTTTCGGGGAACTAATCTTTCTCACGTTATCCTATGCAACGTTTTGATTTATTCGACTTTCAACGCATACCTGCCCTCCTTCTTTCATGGTATCGAGCGAATTGTCGCACCCTGCCTTGGCGAGACGATCCCACTCCGTATCACGTGTGGGTGTCGGAAATTATGCTTCAACAAACACGTGTGGAGACGGTGAAGGAATATTACGAACGGTTTATGAAAGCGCTTCCCACGGTGGAGGATTTGGCAGCGTGCGAAGAAGAAAAATTGTTGAAATTGTGGGAAGGACTGGGATATTACAGCCGTGCTCGCAATCTGCAAAAGGCTGCAAAACTTCTTGTAAGCGTCTATGGGGGCGAATTTCCGAGCGATATTGAATCGCTCAAATGCCTGCCCGGCGTCGGCAGCTATACCGCCGGTGCGATTTCTTCCATCGCCTTTGGAAAACGGGCGGCTGCGGTGGACGGAAACGTTTTTCGCGTGGCGGCAAGGTTGGAAGAGAATCCTACGCCGATTAATTCTCCTGCGTATCGTAAATATTTAGAAGAAAATCTTGCCGCGGTCTATCCCCAAGAGGGGGAAGAATGTGCGGAGTTTACGCAAAGCCTATTCGAGTTGGGTGCGCTCGTCTGCAAACCGCAAACGCCCGATTGCGTAAACTGTCCTTTACAGTCCTTGTGTAGGGCAAATCAAAAGGGGACGCAGGCGCTCTTTCCCGTGAAGGCTGAAAAACGGGAAAAACGGCAGGAGAACGTGGCGGTGTTCCTCATTGAAACGCCGTCCGGCTTTTGTATTCGACGTCGGAACGAGGGGGTATTGAAGGGAATGAATGAGTTCCCTTCCGCCGTGCTTTTCGCGGGAGATACGCCTGAAAAAATACTAAATGAGTGGGGTATGTCTGCGTTCACGGAAGTGAAACGTGAAAAGTACGTCCATATTTTTACGCATATACGCTGGGATATTCAATGCGTTTGGGTGCGTGTGGAGGACTCGCCGTTTGATGCCTATGCGCTCGACGAAATCGTGGAGGGCATTTCCCTGCCCACGGCGTTTAGACAATGTTTGGGGATATTGAAATGAAGGAAAAATTGACGTTTGAAATGGTACCCGAGGAGTGCTGGTACAGCAATCTTCGCAGTATCTTAAAGCCCAAGGACTGGGACGTGGTGCGTCGTGATGCATATGTGCGTGCAGGCGGTAGATGTATGATTTGCGGTCGATACACAAAGCGGTTGGAAGCGCATGAAAAATGGAGCTATGATGAATCTCGAGCTTTGCAAAAATTAGAAGACGTCGTGGCACTTTGTCACAGCTGTCACGAGGTGAAACATATTTCACGTACCCAGCTGATGGGGAGAGGAATGGAGGCGATGGAGCATTTCCAAAAGGTGAACGAGTGTAGCCAAATGGAGTTTCATGCGGCGCTGTCCAAGGCGAATGAGGAATATTTACGTCGAAACCGAGTAGAAGGGTGGGTGACGGATATTTCCTGGCTTGAAGATAAGTTTAATATTCAATTACGATAAGGAGATTTTTTATGAAAGTATTGCTTGTAAACGGAAGTTGTCGGGAAAAAGGTTGTACGTACACTGCTCTTCGAGAAGTGGAAAAAGC
>CAZBQP010000003.1:0-19792 GCA_964494075.1 uncultured Clostridia bacterium | reverse complement strand
TGGTCGTTATAACGGAAACGGGTTTTATTTGCGTAAAGACAACTATTTGGAAAAGTTGCCTATGTTTGCTGCGAGTCGATATATAACGTACAACCGCGAATGGACGGAACGTGCAAGAATTATGAAATCTGCAGACGGTGCAGAACGCTTTTTCCGTGATATAAAAAATGGAAAACTTACGCAATTTCTTTTGAAATGTCTGCTGTTTTCCGTTTTGGAAATGCAAAATCATATGCGTTCTTTTACTGGTAGCGACGGACGATATTACCGAAATGAACTTTGTTTTGACACAACCAACGGAGGAACGATTGCGAGTAGAGATATTCAAAATTTGCGCTTTAATGAAAAGGAAAAAGTTTTAATGATTCAATGGGAGCGAATTCTTGAAAATGCAAAAAATACAAAAAATTATAATTGTCAGCTTACCTATGGCATTTACCAAATTTTTGCGGAATTGGATACCTTTCATAAAGATGAAGAAACAGAAGAAACAATATACGATTATCCCGAGTTGCATGGCAATTTGCAAACACTTAAAAAGTTGATTCGTGATTATTATAATACGGAGATTGTTCCGACGCTATTTGAATATGAGTTTTTGAAATAATGGGGAACGGCAGAACTAACAGATCTGCCGTTCTTTTAATTACTTATGTCAAGGGAAGATATTGTCAATTCCTTTTTATGAAATAAATAAAAAACAACATTTTTTTTATTTTCTTCGATTTAGACTTGAAAAAAAAACGGTAGTATGTTATAATGATAAAAACGTTATCACAGAAGGAGTATTATTGTGGAAAAAATCTGTGCGAAAGAAGAATATGAAAGCAAAATCAAACGTGTGCTTATCAGTAAAGAGGAAATCGACATCGCCATTCAAAAGGCAGGAAAGATGATCAGCGATTCCTATGACGGTAAGCCCATTCTGCTTGTCAGCATTTTGAAAGGTGCATTTGTTTTTATGGCAGATCTTTGCCGCGCCATCACCGTTCCTTGTGAAATAGGGTTTATGAGTGCGAAAAGTTATTATAATGGTACGGTATCTTCGGGAATCGTACAAATCAATATGGATCTTGATCAAGACGTGAGCAACTATCACGTCATCATTGTGGAAGACATTGTCGACACGGGCAGAACGCTCAATGACGTCGTGAAGCTGTTGAAAGCACGCAATCCCTTGTCTTTGCGTGTGGTGACTTTGCTCGATAAGCCCGATCGCCGTGTGGTGGATTTCCGGCCCGATTATTCGCTGTTTACCATTCCCGATTTGTTTGTAATAGGGTACGGTCTCGATTATGCGGAGTTGTATAGAAACCTGCCGTATATCGCAGAAGCGACGCTTGAATAAATTTTTTTCAAGAAAATATTGACAATTTTGAAAGAATATAGTATAATGTCATTAATATACGGTGAAAATTTTCAAAATTTTCAGCTGTAAAGGAAGGAGAAATCAATGAAATTAATTAGTTTTGCAGTGCCGAGTTACAACTCGGAAGCCTATCTGCATAAATGTATCGACAGCTTGCTTGTCGGTGGAGAGGAAGTAGAAATCATCATCGTCAATGACGGTTCTAAAGACGGTACGGCGGCGATTGCCGATGAATATGCGGCGAAATATCCCACGATTGTACGTGCGATTCATAAAGAAAACGGCGGACATGGTTCGGGCGTTAACTACGGTTTGCGTGCAGCGACCGGTTTGTATTATAAAGTGGTGGACTCCGACGACTGGGCGGATGCCGATGCGTTGAAAACGTTGCTTGCAAAGATCAAAGAGCATCTTGCAGCAGATACGTTGCCCGATATGTATTTTGTCAACTATGTATACGAACACGTAGAGGACAACACGCAGTACGTCAACCGCGATTGCGCGAGAAAAATGCCGAAAGATACCTTCTTCGGTTGGAATGACGTAAAGGGGTTCCATTGCAGCGATGCACTCATGATGCATGCTATGTTTTACAACCGTGAAAAATTGCTTTCCACGGGGTTGGAACTTCCCGAAAAGACTTTCTACGTAGATGAAATTTTCGCATATGCACCCCTGCCTACGATGCAAAAGCTCTATTATCTCGATATTGATTTTTACAGATATTATATCGGAAGAGTGGATCAGTCGGTCAACATTGCAAGCCTTACGAAGCGTTACGAACAGCATATTCGTGTGTTCAAGGAATTGATTAAATCCCATTCCTACGACGATATTATGTCTCAGACCAAGGGTTTGCGTAAATACATGATGCACATGATGTCCATTTATTATCTCTTAGTGGCTTGTTTCACCAACTATTACGACGAGCCCGAACGCAGAGAAAATTATAAAGAACTCTGGGCATTTATCAAGGAAACGGATGAGAAGATGTATAAGAAGCTCCGTTATCGTTCTTTGGGCACGTTGGTTAACTTCTGGCCTTGGAAAGTTCGTGGCTTTATTCTCAGAACGGGTTATGCGGTCGTTCGTAAATTTATGAAGGTGGGTTAATAAGCATGTATGATTTTTTGATTGTAGGCGCAGGGTTATTCGGGGCGGTATTTGCGCACGAAGCGACCAAACGTGGCAAAAAATGTTTGGTGATTGAAAAGAGAGACCGTGTCGGCGGCAATATCTACACCGAAGAGATCGAAGGAATTTGCGTGCATACGTACGGCCCTCACATTTTCCACACCAAGAATAAAAAAGTGTGGGAGTACGTAAATAGCTTTGCGGAATTTAATTCCTTCGTGAACTGTCCCATCGCTTTCTATAAAGACGAAGTGTACAATATGCCCTTCAACATGAACACCTTCTCTCGTCTGTGGGGAATAAAGACGCCGCAGGAAGCGAAGGCGATTATTGACAAGCAAGTGCAGGAAGCCGGCATCACCGAGCCTAAAAACTTGGAAGAACAGGCTCTTTCCATGGTTGGCAGAGATATTTACGAAAAACTCGTAAAAGGGTATACGGAAAAACAATGGGGGAGAGATGCAAAGGATTTGCCTTCCTTCATCATCAAGCGTTTGCCCGTTCGTTTCACCTACGACAACAACTATTTCGACGATCCCTATCAGGGGATTCCAAAGGGCGGTTACACCCAAATCGTCGAAAAAATGTTGGACGGCGTAGACGTGCAGCTGAATGCAGACTATTTTGAAGATACCGAAAAGTGGAACGCTTGCGCTAAGCAAGTCGTTTATACAGGTATGCTCGATAAGCTCTTTGACTATTGCTACGGCAAGTTGCAATATCGCAGCCTTCGTTTTGAAACCAAAGTGCTTGACACCGACAACTTCCAGGGGAACGCTGTGGTCAACTACACGGAAAGAGAAGTTCCCTATACCCGTATCGCAGAACATAAACATTTTGATTTCGGGAAACAGCCTAAGACGGTTGTCACCTACGAATATCCTGCGACGTGGACGGAGGGAGCAGAGCCTTTCTATTCCGTCAACGACGACGTGAACGAACCGATTGCGCAGAAGTATAAAGCGCTTGCTAAAGAGAAGGGAATTATTCTCGGCGGCAGACTGGGCGACTATCGTTACTACAACATGGACGCCGTAATTGAGCGCGCGTTTGAGTGCGTAGAGGAATACGTAAAATAAAATACACCCCGTGCTGGCAATGCCTTCACGGGGATAAATTTACAGCCCGACGTTTGTCGGGCTGTGTCATAATTATTGCTCTTGTTCTTCCTCTTCAAATCTGTTTTCCAAAAAGCGAGTGACATCATAGCTTTGTCTGTAAATCAAATAGGTCGTCACGTTGGGTGCGGTGAAATCTTGCAAGGAGACTTCTTCCAACACGTTGGATTCCAGCTTGTCCTTGATCACTTTATAGGGCAGGAAGGTGTAGCCCAAACCGTTTTCCAAATAGGGTAACAGTTTAGACGAATTGTCCACTTCCAAACGGAAAATATGATTTTTCGGGAAAAGGGAACGAATGAATTCGCCCGCATCGGAAAGGGTGAAATCGCACATGAGATAGGGGAGCTTTGCCAGCTGCGCCTTCGTGATTCCGTCAGGATATTCGTTTGAACCCTTTTTGCAAACGAGCACCATACGATCAATGTCGTACACGTCGCAAGCAAACCCCGTTCTTTTCAATGGAATGGCGGAGAATACCATATCCAGCGTATTGTCTTGCAAATGCTGAATTAAGTCAAGTGAGTGTCCCAACATCACTTTGACGGAAGTCACCGTATTGTCTTTCAAACAGTTGTCAACAAGGGGCTTTACGTATCCTTCATAACAAGCGTTGATTGCACCGATGGAGAATTTGCGGCTGTGCGAAGAAAGAGCATTCATTTCTTCGATGGAAGTGCTTTGCAAATCTAAAATACGTTCTGCATAGCGCAGGAAAATTTCGCCGGCTTCCGTCAATTTAACCGTTTTCGAGCCACGTAAAAAGAGCTTTTTACCAACTTCTTTTTCCAATTCGCTGATACGGTTGGTGACGGTGGATTGTGCAATAAACAGTTGTTTTGCAACGAGCGTAAAGTTTTTTACCTTCGATAAATATATAAATGTTTTAAGTTCTTCTGTGTTCATAGAAAAAAGCGATAATCCTTATCATTTTTATCTATTTAATTATAACCTGTACAGTTCGAGAAAGTCAAGCGAAAAACAAAAAAAGTTGCGAAAAAATAGAAAAAAATTTCGATTTATTCAAGAAAATGACAAAAATTCAAGAAAAAAGTCTATAAAAAGAGAGAAAAGGAGAAAAACGGAGATGGAAAGGGGCGTCATCACGCAGCAAGTGCAGAATTTACAAAAGGAGTTAGAGAGGGGGAATCCCTTCGGGGAAAAGGTGCGTTTGATTGCCGCCACGAAAATGCAGACGGCGGAAGCGATCAACGAGGCGATTGCGGCAGGGGTGGACGGCGTTGCAGAAAACAAACCGCAGGAATTTCGGGATAAAAACGAACTTTTATTGCCCTGTCCTCGCCATTTTATCGGGCATTTGCAAACGAATAAAATCAAGTATTTGCTCGGAAAAATCGAGCTGTATCACTCTTGCGATCGAGAGGAACTTGCTGAGGCGTTGGCAAAGCAGTCTGTTGCCAAAGGTTTGATTTCGGATATTTTAATCCAAATCAACATCGGACACGAGGAGAGCAAAGGTGGGTATCTTTACGAGGATGCCGAGGAAGTGTTTGCTCGACTTCGCAAAACGGAGGGACTACGTGTGCGTGGATTTATGGCAATGTTGCCCGACAGCGAAGATGAAGCGATGCTACGAAGTTTGGCAAGAAAGATGCGTGCACTCTATGATTGGGGCAAAACACAATCGACGGACGTCGAATACCTTTCCATGGGCATGAGCGGCGATTACGCCTTGTGCGTGGAAGAGGGTAGCAATATGATTCGTGTCGGATCTACGATTTTTGGTGCAAGACAATATGGGAAATAAGGAAACGTGCTCGTTTGACGAGCAATTATCGGTAAAAAAGAGAAGGTGGCTTGCGGTGGTGCTTGCGGTGCTGTTGACCTTTGTGGCACTGTTTGGATATGTGTATTTGGGGAGTGTCGTGCAACAGAATCGTGAAATACATTGGACGCCTACCTATGCGAAAGAGGATATTTCCGCACTTTTGTATAAGGCGGAGCGTTCGGAAGAGGATTATGCGAAAATCTACGAGCAGACAGGCTTGACGAAACTCGGCGTGGACGGTTTGATCGAACGAAAGTTATATACACGGATCGGGATTATTCAGGAGAACTATTTTGCGACGTATGAAAAAAGATGTAGGCAGTTTGCTCCTCTCACTTATGCGGAATATATCAACGGTTCGATAGAGTTTGCAAGCTTGCAGGATGGGGATATCATCGTGACCGATTCCATTTTCTGTTCTTGGTTCCGTTGCGGGCACGCAGCGTTAGTCGTGGATGCCGTGCAGGGACGTATACTCTGTGCGATGGAAATGGGCGAAAACAGCGATTTTGATTGGGTTTCGCAATTTGATCATTTTGCTCGTTTTATGGTGCTGCGTCCGAAGGTGTCGCAGGAGATTAAGGGACAGGTGGTGGAATACGCCAAGGAAAACCTTGTCGATTTGCCCTATCACTTGACGACGGGGATTTTTACGGCGAAAAACGCAGAAAGGTTGAGCGGTACGCAATGCGCCCATCTCGTTTGGTATGCCTATCGTCAATTCGGGGTGGATTTGGACGCCAACGGCGGTATGCTCGTATTGCCGCAGGACTTAGCAAACTCGAACGAGGTGGAGCTGGTGCAGACGTTCGGGTTTGATCCGCAAACGCTTTGGAGGTGAAGGAGATGTCAACGAAATATGCGCTTATCACGGGCGGAACGGGCGGACTTGGTTCTGCTTTCGCCGAGCTCTTGGTACAAGAGGGATACGCCTTGCTCTTGACGGGACGGAGCGAGGAAAAACTCGTTGCCTTGAAAAGCAGGCTCGAAAAGGAGTTTTCGCAGACGAAAATCAAGATTTACGCTGCCGATTTAGCAAATTCGGACAGCCGAGAGCGGTTGATGAAGAGTATTCGTGAGGAAGGGATTCAGCTTTCCTTGCTCGTCAACGTAGCAGGTGCGGACATACAGAAAGGACTGACGGCGTACACGCAGGAAAAACTCTCTTTTCAATGTCGAGTCAATTTTGAGGCTGCCGTCGCACTCAGTCTTTTTGCCATTCAAAATAAGGCGGCTCATTTGGATATTCTCAATATTTCTTCGGTGTCGGGGATTTATCCCATGCCCTATTTTGCCATATACAGCGCTACGAAAGGAGCGCTCACTTCCTTTTCGCAAGCTTTGCGTGAGGAGATGAAAGGGAGAGATGTCTTCGTGACGGCTGTGTTGCCGGGTGCAATGCCGACAAGGGAGGATATCAAAGAGCAAATTCGAGGACAAGGCTTGTGGGGAAAACTCGCTGCGATGTCACCTAAGGAAGTTGCCGCACGCTCGTTGAAAGGCGTTCGGAAAAACAAACGCAAGGTGATCGTCGGCTTTTGGAATAAAGTCATGCGGATTTCCACCTGTTGGATTCCTGCTGCGTGGCGGATGAAATTTATCGCAAACCGCTGGGGAAATATGAGCAAGGACGCCTTTTGAGCGCAATCTTTTATAAGAAGCGCCCGAAGGCGTTTTTTTGTGAAAACTTTGTAAAAAGGGAAGAGGTTTTTGATGAACTTCCCGATTATAGCGCTCAAACCATTGACAAAAATGAAAAAATGAGCTATAATCGACATAGTAAATTTTACAGCTGGCTTTAATCGAAAAATGAGAAGAGGAGGTACGGATATGATTGAATTAAATCCTTCCAGCCATTTATTGGAAATGGATCAATACAAATATGAATTGCAGGATGTTGCCGAACCGCAACTGTTTCGCAATATTTATCCGTATGACGAAATTCCAAAAATTCCTTTCAACTTTAGAAGGGTGCCTATCAATATGCCTAAGGAGATTTGGATAACGGACACCACGTTCCGTGATGGGCAGCAGTCGCGCGCTCCTTATTCGGCGAATCAAATCGTAGACGTCTATAAAATGCTTGCTCGTCTTGGCGGACCCAAAGGACTGATTCGTCAAAGCGAGTTTTTCGTCTACACGAAAAAGGATCGAGAGGCGGTGGAAAAATGTATGGCGCTTGGGTATAAGTTCCCCGAAGTGACGACGTGGATTCGTGCTAAGAAAGAGGATTTTGCGTTGGTGCATGACATCGGTATTCGTGAAACGGGGATTTTGGTAAGCTGTTCCGATTATCATATTTTCAAGAAGTTGAACATGACGAGACGGCAGGCGTTCGATCATTACTTGGGCGTCGTGAAACAGGCGTTTGACGCCGGGATTTCTCCCCGTTGTCATTTGGAAGATTTGACTCGTGCCGATTTTTACGGCTTTGTAGTGCCTTTTGTCAACGCTCTTGTGGATTTGTCTAAAGAGGCAGGGATTCCCGTTAAGATTCGTATGTGTGATACGATGGGGTACGGAGTGCCGTTTACGGGCGCTGCGCCTCCGAGGAGCGTTGCAGGGCTTGTATATGGTCTGCATCACTATTCGGACGTTACGTCAGAGATGCTCGAATGGCACGGGCATAACGATTTCTATATGGGGGTTGCCAACGCTGTCAGTGCGTGGTTGTACGGGGCGAGCGGTGTCAATTGTTCTTTGCTCGGTATCGGGGAGAGAACGGGCAACGTACCTTTGGAAGCGATGGTTATGCAATACGCTTCCTTGCGTGGAACGCTCGACGGCATGGATACGACAGCGATCACGGATATTGCCGAATATTTCAAAAAGGAACTCGGGTATGACATTCCGCCGATGACGCCATTTGTAGGCAGTGCCTTCAACATGACGAGGGCAGGTGTTCATGCGGACGGTATGATGAAGGATACGGAGATTTACAACATCTTCGATACGGAAAAAATTCTCAACCGCCCTGCGGAAGTTTCCATTTCCAACACGTCAGGCTTGGCTGGGATTGCCTACTGGCTTAATAGACACTTTCACACAAACTTCACGAAACAGGACGAGATTGTGTTGAAAATGAAAGAGGCGATTGACAATCTGTATGCGGACGGTAGAACGACGGTCATGGGAGAGGACGAGCTGGAAGGGCTGTACAACACCTTCTCGAAAGTGGGAAGAAGCAGAATAAATCAGGATTTGTAAGGTGAAATGATGGGATATACGATTGCACAAAAGATTATCAAAGATCATCTTGTTTGTGGCGAGATGAAAGTCGGGCAAGAGATCGGATTAAAGATAGACCAAACATTGACGCAAGATGCGACGGGTACGATGGCGTATCTGCAATTTGAAGCCATGGGGATTGACCGTGTCAAAACGGAATTGTCCGTGGCGTATATCGACCACAACACTTTGCAGGCAGGGTTTGAAAATGCGGACGATCATCGCTATATTCAGACGGTGACGAAAAAACACGGTATTCGATTTTCTCGTCCCGGCAACGGGATTTGTCATCAGGTGCATTTGGAGAGATTTTCCAAACCCGGGAAAACTTTGATCGGTTCGGACAGTCATACGCCGACGGCAGGGGGGATCGGTATGCTCGGCATGGGAGCAGGCGGCTTGGACGTCGCAGTTGCCATGGGCGGCGGCACGTACTACATCACAATGCCCAAAATCATCAAAGTGGAACTTATCGGCAAGCTTCATGATTACGTGGGGGCAAAGGACGTAATTTTGGAAGTGTTGCGTATCCTCGGTGTAAAAGGGGGTGTCGGCGCCATTGTGGAATATGCAGGCGAAGGGGTGAAAACACTCTCCGTGCCGCAGCGTGCGACAATCACTAACATGGGTGCGGAACTGGGCGCAACTTGCTCGATCTTTCCATCTGACGAGGTGACTAAGGCATTCCTCAAAGCAGAGAATAGAGAAGAGGACTGGATAGAGTTGTCTGCCGATGACGACGCTGTATACGAAGCCGAATATACGGTGGATTTGAGCGAGCTGAAACCGCTTGCGGCTTGTCCGCACAGCCCCGACAACGTAAAATCGGTTGCCGAGCTTTCGGGTATGAAAATCAATCAGGTTTGCATCGGATCTTGTACCAATTCTTCCCTTTCGGATATGTTGACGGTGGCGGCGATGCTCAAGGGAAAAACGGTGGCGCCCAACGTCAGTTTGTCCATTTCCCCCGGTTCAAAACAGGTGTACACCATGCTTGCGGAATGTGGTGCGTTGGCGGATTTGATCAACGCAGGCGCGCGAATTTTGGAGTGCGCATGCGGACCTTGCATCGGCATGGGCTTTTCTCCGCAGTCAGCAGGGATCAGCCTTCGTACGTTCAATCGAAACTTTTTGGCGAGAAGCGGCACGGCGGACGCACAAGTGTATCTTGTTTCCCCCGAAACGGCGGCGGCATCAGCTATTGCCGGGGTGTTTACCGATCCGACGAGTTTAGGCGATGCGCCGCATATTGTGATGCCTGCGGCGTTTACAATCAATGACAATTTGATTGAAATGCCGATCGAGGCAGGAAAGATGGACGAGGTGATCGTAGAGCGTGGGCCTAACATCAAGCCGATTCCCGTTGGCAAAGCGCCCGAGAAAGATTTGAAGTGTGAGCTGATTTTAAAGGTAGGCGACGACATCACCACCGATCATATCATGCCGGCAGGCACAAAAGTGTTGCCCTATCGTTCTAACGTACCGAAACTTTCGGAGTTTTGTTTTACCGTTTGCGATAAAACCTTCCCGGAACGAGCGAAGGCGAAGGGGGGCGGCGTTATTTTAGGCGGTTTCAATTATGGACAAGGCTCCTCTCGTGAGCATGCGGCGCTCGTGCCTTTGTATTTGGGGATTAAGGCGGTGATTGCCAAGAGTTTTGCTCGTATTCACGTGGCGAATTTGATCAATTTCGGCATTGTGCCCATGACGCTGCAAAATCCGGACGATTATGAGAATTTCAATCAAGGCGACGAGCTGGAAATCCAAGAATTTGCGGCAGCGGTTGCAGAGCGAGAAGAAGCGACGCTCGTCAATAAGACGAATGGAAAAACGGCGAAGCTTTGCTTGACGCTTTCCGAAAGACAGCGTGCCATATTGCTGGCAGGCGGTTGCTTACAGTATACGAAAGGAGAAAAAATATGAAAAACGAAGAATATAAAACGCAGTTGGATAGTGCTTGTGAAAAATTCAGAAAACTGATGGAGGAGCAACTCGCTCGTGTCGAGGATATGAAGGCTCAGGGTGATTTCGTCGATTACGGCGCTCTTGATTGTATAAAAATCGGCGTATGCGGCGGCGACGGGATCGGTCCTGTTATTACAGCGCAAGCAAGACGTGTGTTGGAGTTTATTTTGAGTGATCTCGTAAAAGAGGGAAAGGTGACGTTTAAGGACATCGAGGGCTTGACGATTGAAAATCGAATTGCCAAGGGAAAAGCCATTCCCGATGACGTCATGGCGGAATTAAAGTCCTGCCATATCATTCTCAAAGGCCCGACGACGACTCCTCAAAAGGGGAGCGGTATGCCGAATATCGAATCGGCGAACGTGGCAATGAGAAAGGCGCTTGATCTGTTCGCTAACATTCGTCCCGTAAAAGTGCCCGAAGAGGGGATTAACTGGACGATTTTCCGTGAGAATACGGAAGGCGGCTACGCTATCGGTTCTTCCGGGTTCAATATCACCGAGGATCTTGCCGTGGACTTTACCGTAACGACGAAGCAGGGTTCGGACAGAATCGCTCGTCTTGCGTACGATTATGCGCATAAGAACGGATTGAAGAGGGTGTCTCTCGTCACTAAAGCCAACGTTATCAAGACGACGGACGGAAATTTCCTCGAAGATTGCCATAAGGTTGGAGATTTATATCCCGATATTCTGACGGACGAGTGGTATGCGGATATTATGACGGCGAAGCTTGTCGATAAAAAACGTCGTCGTGATTTTCAGGTGTTGCTGTTGCCCAATTTGTACGGTGATATCATTTCGGACGAGGCGGCGGAATTTCAAGGCGGTGTAGGAACGGCAGGCTGCGCAAATATCGGGAAGAAATACGCAATGTTCGAGGCTATTCACGGAAGTGCGCCCCGTATGATCAGCGAGGGTAGAGGAAAGTATGCAGATCCTTGTTCTATGCTTCGTGCTTGCGTGATGTTGCTCTCTCATATCGGATTGCAGGAGAGAGCGGATAAGCTGGAGAGAGCGTTGGATATTTGTTCCTTCGAGGAAAAGAAGTACGTCATTACCGGTCGTGATACGGGAGCAACTTGTGAACAATTTGGCGATTATGTGATGGAAACTTTGCAAAAACTTTAATAATGTTGCCGCTTGAAAACTCTTTTTCGGTTTTTGAGCGGCTTTTTTTTGCAAAACACTTTACAGAATGAATTTTTTGTGATATAATAACGAATGAGGTTAAAAATTATGAAATTCGCTTATACGGGGCAAACAAATAAATATGTTTTGAAAAATTTTCTCTATATTTTCCCGTTTGCATTGATTCCTGCGCTGTTTTTATCCCTTTCCTTTGCGGACGGGGAAATTAAAGCGGTGCTCACCGCATTTTTCACGGGAAATCTTGCATCATGGAATTTTATGGAGGTTTTTCACGCAATTTCCGTGTTGAATTTTGCGTCTTGGAAAACGGTGTTGGCAGGGATTGCGGGTACCATTGTTATCGTTCCCTGTATTGCGTTGTTTACAGCTTTTTTGGAAAAGCATATGCGCATCGGAAAGAGGACGTTTAACGGTTTGCTTTCCAAACTGAACGACAATATTGCGTCTACTTTTATTTACATTGCTTTGATTTTGGTGACGTACGAGCTTTGGTCCCTTCTTTTGGCTGCACTTTTGTATCTGCTGTCGATGATTCCGAATCTTCCAACGGCGTACGTCTTCATTACCCTTGTTTTTTTAGCAGCGCACGTCGTGCTGCTGTATGCGTTGGGCACTATCTACCTTTGGTTGCCCTGTATGCAAATTACGGGATTCCCCGTGTTGGAAGCGTTGCAGTACGCACACCAGCTCGTCGTGCCCGTGAGATGGGCGATCTTTTTAGAACAGTTCGCATTCCTGTTAGTGGCAGAGATTACGATTTCCCTCTGCTCTGTGTTCATTTCTTCCGATTTTATCTTTATGATTTTGACAACGGCGTTGATTACGATTTTGTTGATGTACTACGTCGTGCGTATGCAGACGGTGTACTTCGATCGCGATAATATCGAAAGAATGGATTTGAAAAAGTATTAAAGAGAGGCTTTATGAGATTTATAAACGTTTTACGGTTGTTGATGAAAAATTTCAAACAGGTCGTATATCTGTTTATCGGTAAGGCGATTACGGCACTTGTCGTAGTTGCGCTTTGCGCAGCGTTTATTTTGCCCGAGCTGTTGGAAATTGTCGAAAGCTCGGCAGCACAGGCGCTTTACGAAGATTTTATGCAAATTTTGCCCTTCCATTTGGAGGTGGGCGTTTCGTACGATCCCGTTGGTGCAATCAATGAAATATTCCAGACGGGTGGTTCGCTCAGCCGATTTTTGGGATTTTTGGTGTCAGAAAGCGTAAACTTCATTCCTGCTATCGTGGGTTGCGTTTTGGTCTATTTGGTCAAATGTTTCGTAGACGAAGTGTTGCATTTTACCGTTGGATGTACGCTCAATGATAAGATGGCGACTTACGCAGAGACTCCGTTTGCGACAGCTTTCGTGGCAAATTTGGGTAAAGCGAGCAATTATGCGTGGCTGTATGCTCTCGTTACCGTTGTGACGGACGGGGTTGCGTTGGGACTTATTGTCGTATTTTTGCGTTTTGTGCCGTTGATTTTGGCGCTCTTTTTAAGTATGACGGCACTCGTGGCGTTGCAGGCACTTAAAATGACGTTGATGGGTGGTTGGATGCCTGCCATGACGACGGACAATAAGAGTTTGAGGGGAGCAATCGTCGATAAGGAAGTGTTCTCCAAGAGTTATTTCTCAAAGACGTATATGTTGTATGTCGTTTTGGTGTATCTTGTCATTATTCTCAACGTCGTTGCGGCTGTTTGTACCTGCGGAAGCGCCTTGTTGCTTACGATACCGCTGTCCTATCTGCTCTTTATTAGCGCACAATACGTCAATTATTATACGATGCAGGGGAAGAAGTACTTTATCACCTACGAGAGAATAGAAACCAATCTCGATCATGGGGATCATGCGCATTTCTTCGATTATTTGGAAGAAAAAGAAGAATGCGCAGCAAAGGAAGAAGGTGCAATGCAGGAAGAATGCGCTGTAAAGGAAGAGACGTCTGTTGACGAAGAAAAATAAAAAAGATTTTCAAATATTTGGAGGAAAATAAAGATGGATTATTTGGCAAAATATCGCGAGTGGTTGGAAAATCCCGCGCTTTGCGAAGAGGGGAGAAAGGAGCTGGAAGGCTTAGCAGGTAACGAGAAAGAACTTGAATATCGGTTCGGCGGCGAAATGGAATTCGGTACGGCGGGTATGCGTGGTTTGATCGGTTACGGCATCAATGAAATGAATATTTATACGGTTATGCGCGCAACGCAAGGTCTTGCAGAATGGGTGAAAACGCTCTCTGCGGAAGAACAAGCAAAGGGCGTCGTAATCTCGTACGATACGAGAAGAAAATCAGAAGAGTTTGCCAAAGCGGTGGCTGGCGTGTTGGCGAAAAACGGCATTAAGAGCTATCTTTTCGACGACGTGCATCCCGTGCCCATGCTTTCCTATGCCGTGCGTTATCTCGGCACGATTGCAGGCGTCATGATTACGGCAAGCCATAACCCCAAAGAATACAACGGGTATAAAGTGTACGGCGCAGATGGTGCGCAGATGTCTCCCGAGGACACGGAAAAAGTCGTTTCTTATATCAATAAGATTGAGGATTACCTTTCCGTAACGGCGGATTATGAAAGCGACCTCATTCATCCTGTACCCAAAAAGTTAGATGAAGATTATATCGAAGAACTTTCCAAGCTCACCCTTTCCAAAGAAGCTGTGGAAAAGTGCGGCAAGGATTTGAAACTCGTTTATACGCCCGTCCACGGAAGCGGTTACGTGCCTGTCATGGCGATCTTGAAGAAGCTTGGTATCAATGCGACGGTTGTGGAAGCGCAAACGACTAAGGATACCGAATTTTCAACGGTAAAAGTACCTAACCCCGAATATAAAGAAACGCTTTCCATGGGGATTGCTCTTGCCAACGAAATTCACGCAGACGTCGTGTTTGGTACCGACCCCGATTCCGACCGTCTCGGCGTTGCGCTGAAAGACAACAACGGTGAATTTGTGGCGCTTTCCGGTAATCAGGTGGGGATTTTGCTCCTTGACTATATTTTGACCAGACTTTCCGAAGACAATAAGATGCCGGCAAATGCAGCAGTTGTCAAATCGTTCGTAACAACGGGTATGGCGAAAGCGCTTTGCGACGATTATGGTGTAACCCTGTACGAAACGCCTGTTGGATTTAAGTTTATCGGCGAGAAGATTAAGCAGTGGGAGCGTGACGGCAAACATACGTACATATTCGGGTTTGAAGAATCCTGCGGATATTTGCGTGGTACGCACGCAAGAGATAAGGATGCCGTCGTTGCCTCTATGCTCTGTGCGGAAATGGTATGCTACTACACCTATATCGGCAAGAGTGTGTATACGAGATTGCAGGAAATTTATGCAAAATACGGCTACGTGCTCGATTTGAACGTATCCATTCAGTATTCCGGGTTGAATGCCATGAAGGAAATGAACGGCGTCGTCAACGCATTAAAGACGATGAAACCTACCGATTTTGCAGGGCTTACAGTGAAAGCGATTCGTGATTACAGCGCTGCAAAACGTACCGTCCTTGACAGCGGCATGGTGGAGGAAATGGATATTCCCAAGTGTAATTGCGTCTATTACGAACTGGAAGGCGGTTCCTTCGTTTGTGTTCGTCCTTCGGGAACGGAGCCTAAGCTCAAGATTTACTACTCCTTGAAGGCAAAGGACGAGAAGGCAGCAAATGAAAAGCTTGTAGAAATGAAAGCAGCGGTAGCAACGCTTTTGGAAAATGCGAAAAAGTAAAGATAAAAAGATGGAAAGGGCTCGGGCAACCGAGCTCTTTTTGCATATAATAGTAAGAAAACGCATAGGTATATTATGAGGAAGCGCTGTTAATATGTTCAAAATTCTATTTGTGTTTTTTGTTTTTTATATGTTGAAATGACGGCATTGCTTGCAAAAAAGAATGGATTGATTTTGTAAAAATAACTCTTCCATATTCGTGTATTGTCGAATTTGGTAAAATTTTTTTTGGGAAAAGTAGACGAAACACTTCCAAAAAAAATAAAAGTGTGATATAATAGGAGTGAACGCATTGAAAGAAGAGAAACTGACGTTTGAATACGATCGATTTATGCTTGAAAGACCGTTTGATTTTTCAGCCCATACTTCCATGGGTTGCGGAGGGAAAGCGAGGCTTGCTTTTTATCCGAAAACGGAGGAGGAATTTATTTTTCTCGTCACGGAGCTTACACAAAATTACATCGTCGTGGGGAATATGACCAACGTTCTCGTTTCCGATCTTGGCACTGACAAGGTTGTGGTTTGCACGAAGCAACTGAAAAAAATCCACGTTATGGAAGAAGATTGCGTTTATGCGGAATGTGGCGTTTCGAGTGGCGCTTTGCTGGCGTATTTGCACGCTTTGAATATGAGCGGCGCAGAATTTTTGACAGGCATTCCTTGCACGATAGGCGGCGCATTGTACATGAACGCAGGCGCATGTGACAAATATATTTCCGAAATCGTCCAAACCGTTCACGTTTGTCGGAAGGGTGAGAGTTTGACCATTGATGCAAGAGAGTGTCAGTACGCCTATAAACACAGTTTGTTTATGGAAAACGGAGACGACATCTTGGGGGCGACTCTTCGTTTGCAAAAGAGTGACGTCCACTCAATTGCCAAGGCAATGAGGTTTTATCGGGAAAGGCGTAAACATTTGCCACAAGGCAGAAGCCTTGGATGTATCTTCAAAAACCCGTCTGAAGGTTCGGCAGGAGAATGGATCGAACGGGCAGGCTTAAAGGGTTTACGGGTGGGCGGAGCCAAAGTTTCCGAACTCCACGCTAATTTTATTATCAACGACGCAAACGCCACGACGAGAGAGATTTGCGCCTTGATTGAGTTGGTCAAAAACACAGTGTTTTCACGCTGCGGCATTCTACTTGAAGAAGAAATACAGTATATAGACTAAAAGAGGAAAGCTTATGATTTTAACAGGGGATTATCATACGCATACGCCGTATTCACACGGCAAAAACACGATTGATGAAAACGTAGCACGCGCAAAGGAACTTGGCTTGCAACAGATCGGGATCACCGATCATGGTTACACGCATATTTCTTTTGGGCTTCGTCGTCGTGAGATTGAACCGTATAAGGCGGAGTGTAAGGCTGCGGCGAAAAAATACGGCATTGACGTGTTCGTGGGTTTGGAAGCCAACATTCAAGGGGTGTCGGGCAAAGCCGATTTGAAAGAGAAGGACTTCGAGGATTTCGATCTGTATCTTTGCGGCAAACATGCGTTTATTTGGTTTGACAGAATCGTGTACGACACGATGCTTTTTGGAGCGAAAAATTACATTTACGAGCGGTTGCGTTTGAAGCCGACGAAAGGAATGTTGGCACGCAACACGAAGGCGTATGTCAATGTAATTAAGAACAATCCAATCGATGCGATTACGCATATCAACTTCTTCTGTCCTGCCGATCCCGTAGAGGTGGCGAAGTGTGCCGCCGATTACGGTACCTATATCGAGCTCAATTCCAAAAAGACTCACCTCACCGACGAGGAATTGATGAACATCGTCGATAAGACGTCCGCTCGTTTTATTATTGATTCGGATGCACACACCGCTTCGAGAGTGGGTGAGATTAAGCTTGTGGAAGAACAGCTCGGACGGTTGAATTTCCCGATGGATCGAATTGACAATATTGATGGCAGAATGCCGAATTTCCGTTTTGCGGAATATAAGAAACGTATGTAAGATGAATTTTACTTCCGACATCAAAAAAGAAATAATCAGCCGAGGAATGGGGCGTGGAAGCGCAGGCACGGTCGAAAAGAAAGCCGCGCTTTCCGCTTTTGTTCGTACCAGCGGTTTTTTGGGCGAAAAGGACGGCTCGCCCAATTTTTTTATCGTCAGCGAAACGGAAAACGTAGCGGAGTTTTTCATGGCAGCGTTTTCGGACGTGTTTAACACCGAATTGTCTGTTGCACGTGCGACGATGGATAGAATGAGCGGCAGGGACAAGCTTCTTTTGCAATGTCCGCAAGGTCAGGCGGCAGAGGTAATGAAAGAACTTGCCTTAGTCAAACGAACGGGAACGTTGCGTTATGGAATTTCCGCTTCCTTGACGTCTACCGAGCAAACGAAAATTGCCTATGCAAAAGGCGCTTTTTTGGGCGGCGGCAGCTGTACCGTGCCAACGGACGGAGCGAAGACGGGGTATCATCTTGAAATTGTCTTTTCGGATAGACAGACGGCGGCGGATTTTTGCGATCTGCTGGCGGAGTTGGAAATTATTGCTCGTCTTTTGGTGAGAAAGGAAGCCTTTGTCGTCTATATCAAAAGCAAAGAGATTATTTCCGACTTTCTTTCCATGATGGGAGTAAAAAACGCCCTGCGGAAGTTTTCCGCTCTTGTGGAAAAACGAGATCAGGCAAATCATGATAACCGTGCGCAAAATTGCATGGCAGGCAATGCCGATAAGACAGCGATTGCGGCGGTGAAACAGGTGGTTGCTATCACCAAACTCAAACAACAAAGCGATTACGAGGACTTGTCGGAAGAGTTGAAAACGCTTGCCGATTTACGGCAGCAATTCCCCACGATGTCCTTGCAGGAACTTGCCGACACGCTGAAGGTGAGCAAAAGTTGCTTAAATCACAGAATGCGAAAGCTCATGCAGTTGGCTGAAAAATGTGAATAGGATGGTATTATGACGGATTTTGTACATTTACATTTGCACACGGAATACAGTCTTTTGGACGGTGCGGCAAAGGTGGACGATTTAATCGACCACCTTGTTAAACATAACATTGACACTTGTGCGATCACCGATCATGGCAATATGTACGCGTCTTTGTATTTTGCGGAAGAGTGTGTAAAAAAAGGAATCAAATATATCATCGGGTGCGAGTTGTACGCCGTGGATAATCACCTTGAAAAGCACCCCGGGAAGAATGAGCATATCGTGTTGCTTGCAAAAAATAAGACGGGCTATAAAAATATCGTCAAGCTCGATTCCCTGTCCTATATCGACGGGTATTACGGTGGAAAACCTCGTATCAGTTACGATTTGATTAAACAGCACAGCGAAGGGGTGATTTGCCTCTCCGCCTGTCTTGCCGGACGTTTGCCTCAACTTTTGATGAGAGGGGATTATGACGGCGCAAAGGCGTGGGCGCAGGAGATGAAGGATGTCTTCGGGGAAGATTTCTATATCGAATTGCAAGATCATGGGATCCCTGAACAGAAGCAGGTTTTACCCGACCTCATCAAGATAGCAAGAGAGCTCGACATTCAGCTCGTTGCCACCAACGACGTGCATTATATCGAAAAAGAAGACTGGGAGGCGCACGAGATTTTGCTCTGTATTCAGACGAAATCCACCCTTGCAAATCCCAAGATGCGTTTTGAACAGCACGAATTTTATATGAAATCGGGAGACGAGATGATGGAATTGTTCCATTACGTGCCCGAAGCGATCACCAACACGCGTGTCATTGCGGATAAGATTGAAGAACCTGTCTTCGATTTGACGCCGAAGGGAGATCCTATTCGTGATACCTCTCTAATTCCCTTGTACACCCCCGACGACGGATCCACTTCACCCGATTATTTGACGAGGTTGACGTGGGAAGGCTTGCCCAAACGCTATGCGGAGATTACCGATACCATTCGCGAACGTGCGGAATATGAGCTGGGTATTATCATTTCCATGGGGTTCGCAGACTACTTCCTTATCGTGTGGGATTATATCAACTGGTCTCGTTTGCACGGAATTCCCGTGGGGCCGGGACGTGGCTCTGGTGTAGGCAGTATCGTTGCCTATTCCATCGGAATCACCGACGTCGATCCTTTGCGCTATGATTTGATTTTCGAGCGTTTCCTCAATCCCGATCGTGTCTCCATGCCCGACTTCGACGTGGACTTTTGCACCAAGCGCAGATACGAAACGATTGAATACGTGCGTGAGAAATATCATCCCGAAAACGTAGCGCAAATCGTTACGTTCGGTACGCTTGCTTCCCGAGCTGTTATCAAAGACGTCGGGCGAGTGATGGGCGTTCCCTATTCGGAAACGGATAAAGTGGCAAAACTCATGGACGGGAA
>CAZBQP010000002.1:0-30692 GCA_964494075.1 uncultured Clostridia bacterium | reverse complement strand
ATGGGTGCAGACGTGATTGTCGCGGTGGACGTTTTGGGAAAACTTCCTGCAAGCGAACGATTGCCCGGCACGATAGACCTTTTGTTGGAAACGTATGACGTAACGAATAACTATATTACCAAATTGTATCGAGCAGCTTGCGCAGACGGCGTAGATTTTTGGTTGGAGCCTGAGCTTGGCAATATGAATCAGTACAGCTTAAAACGAGTGAAATTCGCCATGGAAAAGGGGTACGAACTCGGCAAACGATATGCTCCGAAAATTGCCGAATTGCTTTCCGACCGTGGCGGAAAACGTCACATTGCCACGCTGAAAAATAAAATGAAGTAAGAGAAAACGATGGATTTATTTGATTTTAACAATAATGAAGAAAAGGCGAAACCGCTCGCCGAGCGTATGCGTGCCAATGCCTTGGAGGAATTTATCGGGCAGAAGCATATCGTGGCGGAAGGTTCGCTATTGCGCCGCGCGATTGCAAGTGATCGCTTAGGTAGCTGTATTTTTTGGGGACCTCCGGGGTGCGGCAAGACGACGCTTGCCAACATTATTGCCCTGCGTACGAACGGGGAGTTTATCAAGCTCAATGCCGTCAACGCCGGGGTGGCGGATGTAAAAAGAGCGGTGGATCAGGCACGGGATAATCTTAAAATGTTCAACAAACGTACCTATCTGCTTTTGGACGAGTGTCACCGTTTCAGCAAAACACAGAGCGATTCCCTCCTGCCTGCCATCGAACAGGGTACGATTATTTTTATCGGCTCTACGACGGAGAATCCGTATGCGGCAATGACGCCTGCAATCGTGTCGAGATGTCGAGTGTTTGAATTTAAGCGTTTGACGAAAGAGGACATTGCGGACGCTATGCATAAAGCGATTAAAAATCGCCATAAAGGCTTGGGAAAACAAAAAATCACCGTAGACGAAGAGGCTGTGGAACATATTGCCAACATGGCAGGCGGCGATCTTCGTTCGGCGTATAACGCTTTGGAGCTTGCCGCATTGACGACGACGCCCGACGGCGAGGGAAACGTTCGTATTACACTTGCCGATGCCGAACAGTCCATTCAGAAAAAGGCGCTTTCCTACAACGAGGATTCTTATTACGACTTTCTCTCTGCCTTTTGTAAGTCCTTGCGTGGGAGTGATGCGAACGCTGCACTCTACTATGCGATGAGGCTTTTGGAAGGGGGCTGCGATCCTATGTTGGTGGCTCGTCGCTTGGTGGTGCATTCTGCTGAAGATGTTGGCATGGCAGATCCAAGAGCATTACAGATAGCCACATCCGCAATGTACGCTTTGGAAAAAATCGGGTATCCCGAGGCTCGCATTCCTTTGGCAGAGGCGATTATTTACGTTTGCGAAGCGGAAAAGAGTAACTCGGTGGTGAATGCGATGTATGCGGCGGTGGACGATGCGCATAGTACGAGAGACGACAACGTGCCGCCCTATCTCAAAGATAACAGCTACGGCAGCAAAGAGGATAAGGAGAATAGTAAGGCGTATAAATATCCGCATAATTACGGCGGCTACGTAGAACAGCAGTATTTGCCCGATTCGCTCAAGGATAAAATATATTACGTGCCCGGGATGAACGGCTATGAAAACGAAGTGAAAGAAATCCGTAAAAGAAAGGGCAAAAAACAATAAACGACGGTACCATGTACGTGTTGGAGGGAATAAGTTATGAAATGTTTATATTGTAACTGTACGGAAAATAAAGTGGTTGACTCCCGTGCGGCAGACGAGGATAACGCCATTAGACGACGCAGAGAATGCGTGGGGTGTGGACGTAGATTTACCACCTACGAAACAATTGAGTTCACTCCCGTCGTGGTGGTGAAAAACAATGGAATGCGTCAATCTTTTAATCCCGATAAGATTCGCAACGGAATTATTAAGTCTTGCGAAAAACGTCCCGTTCCTATTCAGGTTATCGACGAGATTGTGACGGATATTTCCAAGGCGATTTATAATAGCATGGAAAGCGAAGTCTCCACCAAACAGATCGGGGAAATGGTGATGGAGAGATTGAAAAAAGTGGACGAGGTTGCCTACGTGCGTTATGCTTCGGTGTATCGCTCGTTTAAGGACATCAGCTCCTTTATGACAGAGCTTAAACAGATGATGAAAGCGGAAAAGAAGAAAAATGGCGACGCATAATCAAACGACTCGAAGGGTTGCCGTTGGCGGTGTGACGCTCGGCGGCGGTTCGGGAATTAAAATTCAATCCATGACGACGACGAAAACGTCGGATCTGGTAAGGACGGTGGCGCAAATCACCGCCCTTCAAAATAGCGGTTGCGAAATCGTACGCGTGGCGATTGCGGACGAAGGGGATGCTCTTGCGCTGGAAAAGATTAAGGAGTCGATTGCAATTCCGCTTGTGGCAGATATTCATTTTTCGCCAAAGTTGGCTACCCTTGCCATCGAAAAAGGTGCCGACAAAATTCGTATCAACCCCGGCAATATCGGGGGTGAACGAGAAATTCAATACGTGGCGGATTGCGTAAAAACGCACCATGTGCCCGTGCGAGTTGGCTCAAATTCGGGAAGCATTGAAAAACACTTTCTTGAAAAATACGGCAGAAGTGCGCAGGCTTTGGTGGAAAGTGCCCTTGACAACGTGCGTATTTTAGAGAAATTCGGAGTGGAAGACATTGTTGTTTCCGTGAAAGCTTCGGACGTTCCTACTATGGTGGACGCATACATGGGTATCTCGAAACGTGTCAATTATCCGTTGCATCTCGGGGTGACGGAATCGGGTACGAAGGAACTTGGCATTGCTAAATCTGCCGTCGGCATCGGAAGCTTGCTTTTGCAAGGAATCGGCGATACCATACGGGTGTCGCTCACCGACGATCCTGTAGAAGAAGTGCGTGCGGCGAAAAATATCTTACGTGCGTGCGGACTGGAAAAGGATTATGTAGACGTGGTGTCCTGTCCTACGTGTGGGCGTTGTGAATGGGAGAGTATGGCGTTGGCAGAGAAAGTGACGAAGTTTGTTCGTCCATATAAAAAAAGATTGAAGATTGCCGTGATGGGGTGCGTTGTGAACGGCCCCGGGGAGGCGATGGACGCAGATCTGGGAATTGCCGGAGGAAGAAACGGCTGCCTTCTGTTTAAGAAGGGAGAAGTGTATAAAAAAGTGCCTTCGGAACGTGCGGAAGAAGAATTTTTTAAGGAAATCAAGGTATTGTTAGATGGCGAGTAAAGTACGGGAATTTTTAGAGGAAATTCGCAAAAACGATGGGTTGCAAAATGCGATTCTTTGTGGAATTAATATCATCAAACGAGAGAATGTGGCGGAATTTCTCCTTGTTACGGACAAGACGTACACCGTTCGTGACGAGGAAAGGGCACGTGACGTTTGTGAAAAATATTTGCCGTCGGGCATGGGGGCGAGGGTGAAAATCGTAAAGAGAGTGCCCGATAAGGAAGGGATTACGACGCGTATTTTTGAGTACGTGCAAAAGGTGTTTCCTGCCGCTTCCGCCTTTTTGGAACCGCAGAATATCGAGGTAGAAATGTTGACGAGCGGTGCTAACTTTTTTGTAGACATCGCAGCGGGGGAACAAACCCTTTTTACTTCGGGGAAAATCTTGGACGAGGTAAGCAGGTATTTGTCGAGTATCTATTGCGGCAGTTTTTACGGGAATGTTCGCATTGTGGAAAAGGCGGCGCCCGACGCTTCCCTTTTGGAGGAAATTTCCGAGAATACCGAGGAGGTGGACTACGTGGAAATTCGTCGTTTCCCGATTACGGATTATGAGAAGATTGACGGCTTTGACGAGCCTTTGAAAGAGGCTGTGTATCTTGCCGATTGTCTGGCGGTAGACGGTGCTTACAACGTATGCGGAAGAATTAATTTCATTGAAGAAATTGCGTATACGAAACACAATGAAACGACGGGTGTAGACGTGCAGAAAAGTCGTTTTTCCATTTCTTTGACGGACGATACGGGTATGATTCGCACCACCTATTTTCCCAAAAAAGCGACGGTGGAGAAGGTGCGCCAACTCAAAATCGGGGATAAGATTGTGATTAGCGGTTCTAACGAGGAATACAAAGGACATATTTCCTTTAAAGCGTCTAAAATTAATTATGGAGCTCCCCCCGAGGGATTCACGCCCAAAGAGAGAAAGGGAAAACCTGTGCCCAAGGCGTATAGAACGGTGTTCCCCGAAGAATACGTAGATTTTGCGCAGGCTGGATTGTTCGACGATTTGAGTAAACCGAAACAGCTCAAAGACAACGTCTTCGTTGTGTTCGATTTGGAAACGACGGGGCTTAACAATAACCCTGCCATGGGGAAGATGGACAAGATTATCGAAATTGGTGCAGTCAAGATTGTAAACGGTGAAATGGCAGAGAAATTCTCCTCCTTCATTGCTTGTAAGGAAAAACTTTCTTCGGAAATTGTCGATTTAACGGGAATTCACGATGAGGATTTGTACGGTGCGCCCGAGGTGGATAAAGTGCTTGCGGACTTTTTCAAGTTTACGGACGGTGCCATTCTCGTGGGACACAACGTCAACTTCGATTATCGTTTTGTTCATTATTATGGGGAGCAAAACGGCTACATGTTCGATAAGAAGCTGTACGACACGTTGACTTTGGCTCAGGAAGTTTTACGAGGTCAGCTTGCGAATTACAAGCTCAACACCGTTGCGGATCATTACGGATTTACCTTCAATCACCATCGTGCGTTTGACGACGCTTGCGTTACGGCAAAGGTGTTTATCGAGCTGGTAAAGGCGAAAGGCGGACTCGATTGACGGGAATTTATAAAAAAATTTGCAAAATGCGTAAAAAACACTTGCTTAATTCCTATAATAATGTTATAATAAAAGCACTTAATAATTCAGAAATGAGTATTGAGAGTGGTTCTGCCACTCTCAATCTTCATGTTAGGAGAAAAATGAAGATCAAATCTATCGAAGAGATTCAAGCTGCGGTGCAGCCGATTGCGGACGAACAGTCTGTAGAAATCGTGGAAATTGAGTTCAAGCAGGGGAAAGAACCTGCGCTGACCTTCTACATTGACGTTGAGGGGGGTGTCGATCTTGACACTTGCGAAAGATTCCATCGTGCCGTAGACGTTGTGTTGGATGAACTTGATCCCACCTTCGGCGTGCCGTATACACTCAATGTTTCCAGCCCCGGGCTCGATCGTCCTTTTAAGACGGATAGAGATTATCAAAAGGCGATGGGACAAAAAGTGGAAGTCAGGCTGTTTGCACCCATGCAGGGTAAAAAGCTGTTTGAAGGGGTGTTGATCGACCACGACGAAAATTGCGTATGCATCGAAGTTAAGGGTGAAACGCTTAAATTTGAAAAGAGCAAGATTGCAAAAATCAGCCGCGCCATTGATTTTGATGCGCTCGGTTTGTAACGAGTAAATATAATTCACGAAAATTGATTAGGAGAACAGATACATGGAAAACAAAGAGTTTTTTGCGGCGCTTAATGATTTGGTAAAGGAAAAGGGAATCAGCAAAGAAGCGTTTATCGCAACGCTTGAAAACGCACTTGCGTCTGCATATAAAAAGCAGTTTGACGGCGGCGCGGAAATTGCCGTTACGTTGGATGCGGACAGAGGAACGATCGAATTCCGCGCAACTCGCTACGTTGTAGAAGAAGTGGAAGATAAGGATAAGGAAATTTCCTTGGAGGATGCGCAGGACCTCAACCCCGCTTATCAGGTTGGCGACGCTATCGTAACCAACTTTATCCCCAAAGATTTCGGACGTATTGCTGCACAGACCGCAAAACAGGTTATCTTGCAGAAATTGCACGAAGCAGAACGGGACAACACCTTCTCCGAATTTTCGGACAAAGAAGGGGAGCTTATGGAAGGCGTTATTCGTAAAATCGACGAACGCAACATTTACGTAGAACTTGGAGATAAGAAGATCGAAGGGGTTATGCCTCCTCAGGATCGAGTTCCCACTGAAAAGTACAATTTGGGTGACAAACTCAAAGTGTTCGTAAAGCGTGTAAAGAACAACGGCAGAAATTCTCAAATCGTCGTTTCCCGTACGGCGCAGGGGCTTGTGAAAAAGTTGTTTGAAGAACAAGTGCCCGAAATTGCACAGAACTTGGAGATAAGAAGATCGAAGGGGTTATGCCTCCTCAGGATCGAGTTCCCACTGAAAAGTACAATTTGGGTGACAAACTCAAAGTGTTCGTAAAGCGTGTAAAGAACAACGGCAGAAATTCTCAAATCGTCGTTTCCCGTACGGCGCAGGGGCTTGTGAAAAAGTTGTTTGAAGAACAAGTGCCCGAAATTGCACAGGGAATCGTAGAGATTAAAGAAATCGCGCGTGAACCCGGTCATCGTACGAAAATGGCAATCGTTTCGACGGACGCTCGTGTGGACGCTGTCGGCGCTTGCGTAGGGAACCGTGGTGCAAGAGTGAACGCAGTCGTGCAGGAACTCGGCGGCGAAAAGATTGACATTATCACTTGGAACGAAGATCCTTTGGCATTCATTTATAAGGCACTTTCTCCCGCTACGGTGCTTTCCGTAACGGCAAAAGGGGAAAAGAGTGCTGTTGCCATCGTGCCCGACGATAAATTGTCGCTTGCCATCGGCAGAGACGGACAGAACGCAAGATTGGCGGCTCGTCTCACCGGATGGAAGATCGACGTCAAGAGTGCGTCTTCTCCGGTGCTTTCCGTAACGGCAAAAGGGGAAAAGAGTGCTGTTGCCATCGTGCCCGACGATAAATTGTCGCTTGCCATCGGCAGAGACGGACAGAACGCAAGATTGGCGGCTCGTCTCACCGGATGGAAGATCGACGTCAAGAGTGCGTCTTCTCCCGAAGCACAAGAAATTTTGGCGCAGATCGAAGCAGAGTCCGAAGGGGAAGAACAGGAATAATCGGTGTGTAAAAGGGACGAGATTGCATATCCCGTCCGCTTGACACGGAAGGAAATCGGGAGGTCACTATGCCGAATGCAAAGAAAATCCCCATGCGTATGTGTATCGCCTGTCGGGAAATGAAAGCGAAATCGGAAATGACGCGCGTAGTCAAAAATGCCAGCGGAGAAATTGCGTTGGATTTGACGGGTAAAGCACCCGGCAGAGGGGCATACGTGTGCTCTGCAGAAGGGTGTTTGAAAAAACTCACGGGAAAGAAGCTGTTAAACAAAGCCTTTTCCGCCAACGTCGAGGAAGAAATATACCGCGGCGTGGAGGAGGACGCGCTTGGAGAAAAGTAAGATTGAAACCTATCTCGGGTTTTGTATCCGCGCAAGAAAGATTATTTTCGGTGCGGAAATGATTGAAAAACAACGCAAGGGAGTGTTTCTCCTTGTCGTTGACGGGAATATCGGAAAGAATTCCTTAAAATCCGTCGTTCGTGCGCAAGAGAAATTGCAATGTCCTCTCTATATGACGGCAGAGGGTGCACTCGGCGAATGGGCGCATCGTCCAAACGTCAAGGCGGCGGCTATAACAGACAAAAACCTCGCTTCGGCAATGTGTAAAAATGCTGAAAGCGAGCCGAAATTCAAATTATATTCGGGAGGGAACGAATAAACCTATGGCAAAAAAATATGAAAACGTAGAGAAAATTACATCACTTTTGGACGACAAGCAACTGGGTGGCTTGCAGAAACGTATTTCTTCTACGGAAAAAAGCCTTGCGGACGTATTGAAAAAACTGTCCGTTTTGGAAGCTGAAAAACAACAACGAGAAGCGGAGGAAGCGGCTCACGCAGAAGCGACGGCAGCGGCGGAATCGGCAAAAGAGGCGGAAGTGAAAGCGGAGGCTGAGCTTGTCGTGGAAGAAAAACCCAAGAAGACCGTAAAGAAAGCGGAAAAGGCAGAAAAAGCGGAGGCTCCCAAAGAGGAGACGCCCGTGCCTACGCCCGTAGAGGAAGTCAAGGCAGAAGAACCCAAGAAAAAAGAAGAAAAGGCGGAAAAGGTAGAAAAGACAGAACCTGCTCCCCAAAAACAGGAAGAGACGAAGGCTTCAAAAGTGGCGGAAGCCGCTCCTCAAAAACAGGAAGAAGCAAAGCCTGAAGCGCGTACGTTCGTTCCCAAATCCGAAACGCGCCCTGCGGCTCCTCGTGCACCCAGATATTTCAGAAACGGACAAGAACAGGGCATATACGTGTCGAAACCCGGCGTAGAAACGACGCCTTCGACGCAGGGCGGATCTACCTATCGTCCTCGTCCTACGGGGGATAGACCTGCAAGACCTACCGGTCCCAGACCTAACGCAGGTGCGAGACCTACGGGCAATGCAAGACCGAACACAGGTGCTTCGAGTGCGCCCGTTGCCGCTCCCGTGCCTACATCTTCGAGAACGTCTGCTCCTGCAAGAAAGAAGACGTTTGAAAAAACGTATACGGAAAAGAAACCTCTTTCCAAACGTTCCTTGATTAAACAGCAGGGGATGACGGTGGAGGACTTCGACGAAGATAAGTCGGGTTACAGAAAGATGCGTACCCCCAAGAAACAAAAGAGTAAGGAAATTGCGACCGTGAAGATCGAACATGCGATCGTCACGACGCAGGAGATCCCTTTGAAGGTTCTTTCCGAAAAACTCGGCGTGTCGGCGGTGGAAATCACCAAGCGTTTGTTCAAGGAAGGTATTATGAAGGGAATCAACGATTCGATCGATTACGATAACGCAGCTCTTCTTGCGGCGGATATGGGAATTGATTTGGAATATAAACCCGAAAAGACAGCGGAGGATGTATTGATGGCAGTGACGGCAGACGAAGATACGGCAAAACTTGTAACACGTGCGCCCGTCGTGACCGTAATGGGTCACGTCGACCACGGTAAAACCTCTTTGCTTGATAAGATCCGTTCGACAACGGTGACTTCGGGTGAAGCCGGCGGCATTACGCAGAGCATCGGTGCGTACACGGTGATGGCAAAAGGTAAACAGATCACCTTTATCGACACCCCCGGTCACGCAGCGTTCACGGCAATGCGTGCACGCGGTGCTCAGGTAACGGACATCGTTGTGCTTGTCGTGGCGGCGGATGACGGTATCATGCCCCAGACGGTGGAAGCAATCAACCATGCAAAAGCAGCAAACGTGCCCATCATCGTGGCAATGAATAAAATGGATAAAAACGAGGTCAACCCCGACAGAGTGAGACAGGAACTCATTGAACACGAACTCGTTCCCGAAGAATGGGGCGGCGACACCATTCTCGTGCCCATTTCGGCAAAGACGGGTATGGGTATCGACGATTTGCTCGACTCCATCAACCTCGTTGCGGAAATGCAGGAACTCAAAGCCAACCCTGACCGCAAAGCAAGCGGTACGATTATCGAAGCGAAGCTCGATAAGGGTAAGGGCCCTGTGGCGAGCATTATCGTCCAGACGGGTACGCTCAAAACGGGGGACAACATCCTTTCCGGTACGACCATGGGGCGTGTGCGTGCCATGTTCGACGACAAGGGCAGAGCGGTCAAGAGTGCAGGTCCTTCCATGGCAGTATCCATTCTCGGTTTTGAAGAAGTGCCCAACGCAGGGGACAGCATTATGGCGGTAGACCAGGCGTTGATGAAGCAGGTACAGGAAGAAAGAAAGAATAAAGAACGTGAGAGCATGATTAAAGAACAGAGTCGTGTATCTCTCGACGATATTTTTGCACAGGTTGAAGAGGGCAAATTGAAGAACCTCAACCTTATCGTGAAAGGCGACGTGCAAGGCAGTGTCGAAGCAGTCAAACAGTCTTTGGAGAAACTCTCCAACGAAGAAGTGCGCGTGAAAGTCATTCATTCGGCAGCAGGCGCAATCAACGAAGGGGACGTTATGTTGGCAGACAGTGCAAATGCAATCATCATCGGGTTTAACGTTCGTCCCGACACCAAGGCGAAGAAGCTTGCAGAACAGTCGAAGGTGGACGTGAGAAGCTACCGCATTATTTACGAACTGTTGGATGATATGGAAGCAGCGCTTAAGGGTATGCTTTCGCCTAAGCTTAAAGAAGTGATGACGGGTAAATGCGAAGTTCGTCAAACGTTCAATATCACGGGCGTGGGCACGATTGCAGGCTGCTACGTGTTGGACGGCAAGATTGTTCGTGGCGGTAAGTTGAGAATTTACCGTGAAGATATTATGATTTGCGAAGGCGGCGTTAAGCAGCTTAAGAGATTTAAGGACGACGTCAAGGAAGTCAACCACGGCTACGAATGCGGTTGCGCCATCGAAGGTTTCAACGAAATTCGTGTGGGCGATATCATCGAATGTTATATCACGGAGGAAATCAAAGCGTAATGAAAGTTTCGAGAACTTCGAGATTGAACGGCGAATATCAAAAAGAGATCAGCGAAATCATTCGTATGCACAAGGACAGAATGGTCGGCGTGAAGGGAATGATTTCCATTACGGAAGCGGACGTTGCGCCCGATTTGAAGACGGCGTATATATATGTAAGTGTTTACGGCGCAGGGAATACCTCCCCCGAAGCAGTGTTAAAAGCCTTGCAGGAACAGGCGGGCTATATCCGTCACGAGCTTTCGCAGGTTATGCACACTCGTACGGTGCCCGTGCTTACCTTCCGTTTGGATAACAGCATGGTTTACGGCGCAAAAATGGATGAATTATTTAAGAATATCACCTATTCTACCGCCGAGACTACGGACGAAGAATAACATCGTTCACCTCCCTCTATTTTTGAGGGAGGTGCGTTTTTAGGAGTTGGAATGGAACAGATTGTAAAGAGAATACAGCAAGCAAAAAGTGTGGCAATCTTCACGCATATGCGCCCGGACGGAGATGCCATCGGCAGTGCTTTGGCATTGTCGGCAGCGCTTGATTTTTTGAAAACCCCTAACCAGGTATGCGTTGAAACGGATATTCCTGCTAATTTTGCTTTTGTGGAAGGGGTGGAAAAGATTGTCAAAAAACCGTGTGGAGAGTATGATTTGCTCGTCGTGGTGGATTGTAGTGACGAACAGCGGCTTGGTGCCCTTTCCGAGGAATATTTTGTTGCAAAACGCAAGAAAATTGAGGTGATTAACATTGATCATCACGTATCGAATACACGGTTTGGAAAATACAATTACGTACGGAATTGTTCGGCAAATTGCATGCATATGGCAAGGCTCATCGAATACCTGGGTATTCCGTTTGATAAAAAAATCGCTGAATACCTGCTTCTGGGTTTGTTGACGGATTCGGGGAATTTTTCCCATGATGACGTGAAGGAAGAGACTCTTTTGTTGGGGGCAAAGCTCGTAAAAGCAGGTGCAGACATTTGTCGATTGAATTATATGTTATTCAAACGGCAATCGAAGGAACGTGCGGCACTTTACGCCAAGACGATGAGCGGAATTCGATATTATCACGACAATCGTTTTGCTGTGATTATCGTCACGAAAAAAAATATGGAGGATTGCGCTGCCAATCAAGGCATGACGGAAGGGTTCGTGGATTTTCCTTTGAATATCGACGGAGTGGAAGTGGCGGCTTCCTTGCTTGAAATGAAGAAGGGGCAATATAAAATTTCCTTGCGTTCCAAAACGTACGCAGACGTCAACAAGATTGCAGGGACGTATGGTGGAGGCGGACACGTGCGTGCGGCAGGGTGTATGTTGTTCGGGGATTTGGAAGAGGTTCTCGATCGTCTGTCCTATACGGTGTCGCAATATTTGGAGTGATCGGCGATAACTTCGTAAAAATGGAAAAAAATATAGAGATCAACCGACGTTAAAAAACGTCGGTTTTTTTCTACTTTTCTTACAGTTATGTCGATAAATGTATTTAGGTGAGAAAATTGTCCGTGCTTGTAGACTTGAAGATTTGCATATTTGAACACATGGGCATACGAATAAAGCAATAGAAAAAGAATGAGTGATAAAAAGGAGCTTGATGAAGTAAATAAAGGTTGCTTTTCGTTACACTTGTGCAATTATTTTTATAAAATAAAAATAAATTCGTCAAGGTGTAAAAAAATATGCTTGTAGGGTTGATTTTTTCCTGATTTGCGTGTATAATTAAATTAGAAAAATTTCCTGCCCGATTTCGGGCATTTTGGAGAAGAGGTATGGCGCAGAAAAAAAGAAAGTTAGAAGAAATTATTTCCGTTAGCGGAGAAGTGGCAAAGGTAATTTCCTATGCCGATTATTTCGCACGCAGACCGCTCTTTTCATCCTTGCAGATCAAGAACGACGGCGAGGAAATGTTGGAAGGATTGCTTCTTTCCATCACCAACGAGAACGGTATGTTGTTGCCTTGTGAAAAAGAACTCAATATTCCGTACGAGAGTGTGGTGGAAGTGGATTTGGGCAACCTTTTGTCTCCCTTTTATTTCACAAACGTAGAAGGGGTGACGGAGGAAAAAATTCTCGTCACCTTAAAAAAGGAAAAGAAAATAATCGCCTCGAAGGAGTGGACGGTGAAGACGTTGCCCTTCGATTATTGGCACGGCATCGAAGGTGATGCCGAACTTTTGGCGTCCTTCGTTCGTCCAAAACTCGGCGATTGTGCTCGTGTGCAGACGGAAATTTTGGCGCAACTCAAAAAATGGGACGTTCAATGCGAGCTTGGCAGTTACGTCGGGAATGACAAAAACGCCGTACGGAGTGTCGTTGCGGCGCTCTACGCCGTATTCCGTCGTTTTTCTGCGGAGAAAAAGCCTTGTGATTTGACCGTACCCGTAGAGGCAGGCGCCGGGATTAAAATTCTTACGGAACGTGCGGCGAGCGTACTTGAAATGTCGGTGTTTGCCGCAAGCTGTTTGGAAAGCATGGGGTTCCATCCCATTCTCATCTTTGGGGAAAAGGAAGTGACGTGCGGCGTGTGGCTGTACGATAGCTGTTTCCTCGATACGGTTTCCGACGATATGCAGCGACTGGATGCGTACGTTGCCGACGGTATCAACAACGTGAGCTGCTTCGACGTGGCGGATCTCTTCTCGGATAAGAATGCCGCTTACTCCACCTCCGAAACGCATTTCAAACAAAAAATGCAATCGGGCTATTACGATCGTTACGTGGACGTTCGTCGTTGTCGTATTTCCAACATCATGCCCATGCCTTTGCGTGCAAAGAGCGTGAAAGGGTTTGAAGTCCTCCGTGAAGAGGATATGGCGCACGACGCTGCGCCTAAGGCGATCAAGGAAATGCAAAAGCTCTCTTTGGACGGCGAATTGACCAAAGATAAACAATGGGAAAGACGACTTCTCGATCTTTCCATGAAGAATAGCTTGCTCAATTTTTCTCCAACGAAAATGGCAATTCGTTTGGTGACGACTTCGGCAGACTCTACGCTGGCGGCGTTGACGGATCAGGGCGAGCTTGCGTTTGCCCCTGCGACGGACGGGGTGAAATCCGTCATGGAAAAGAAAAAATATTTCGGCTTGACTACGGAAGTCAAGCGCATGGGCGAGTTGATTGATTTGGAATACAAAGCCGGGATTTTGCGTACGTATACGGATGCAGCAGTGCTTGGCGAGACGGTCAATCGTCTCGTCAAGAAAAATAAGGAAGCGTACGAAGAATCGGGCACGAAGATTTTATATCTTGCGCTCGGCTTCCTGAAATGGTATTCCCGTATCGACGGGACGGAACGGTACGCTCCTCTCGTGTTGCAACCCGTACAAATCCGTAAGAGTAAAGGCGGAAACGGGTATTCCCTCGTTCTTACGGATGAAGAACCTTCCGTAAACTCCACCTTGCTTGAGTTTTTGAAACAGGAATTCAACGTCGATATTCGCGGTCTTGCTACCGCAATGCAGGGATTAAAAATCTCTGAAATTTTGGCGATGGTGCGTGTGGAAATCGTAAAAATGCGTAATTGGGAAGTCATTGACGACGCATACGTGGCGGCGTTCTCCTTCTCCCGTTATCAAATGTGGAACGATCTTCGCCAAAACATGGAAGAATTCTCCAAGAATAAGATTATTAAAGCTCTCCTTGACAATTCCGTATTGTTGGAAGGTGGCATCGAAGATGAGAACGAGGATGAAGTCAGTCCTGCGGAGACGTTGACGCCGCTCACGGCAGATGAATCGCAATGGAAAGCCATCGCTCTTTCTCAAAAGCAAAAGAGCTTTGTCTTGCACGGGCCTCCGGGAACTGGAAAATCGCAGACGATTACGAATATGATCGCAAATGCGCTCAACGACGGGAAGAGAGTGTTGTTCGTCGCTGAAAAACAGGCGGCTTTGTCCGTAGTAAAGAAGCGTTTGGATTCGTTGGGGTTGGGTGATTTTTGCTTAGAGCTTCATTCTAACAAGACGAATAAAACGGAAGTGGTGCAAAAACTTACGAATACGTTGGCGCTTGCCGGCGGACAGGAAAAGGTGAGCATTTCCGAAAAAGCTGCGACGATTGAAAAGCTGAAACAAGAGCTTGCCGAGCCTGTTTCGGCGCTCCATAAAAAACGTCGTCTCGGCGTCTCTATCTACGAGGCAATTCTCATCTGCTTAAAGAATAAGAATGCGCCCGACATCATGAACATCGAAAGTACTTTCTACGATGGCTTGACGAAGGAGAAAATTGAAAATTACGAGAGTATGATGGTGCAGGCGGCTGCTGCTGCAAAGGAATGCGGCGGCGTATACAATTCTCCCTTCTCCAACGTCAATTTAACGGAATACACCTTGCAAACCCGTGATTCCGTCTATTGCGCATCCGAGGTCATGATTGCGGAAATTAAGCACCTTAAAAACTATATGGCGCTTTTCCTTGACTTGTATCGTCAGTCGATCAGTACGCTCACACGTAAAAAGTTGGAAAATCTTTACGAGATTGCAAGACGTTTACAAAACGGCTCTCTCAATAAGTATTTCAAGGAAAACGAAGAGGAATTCTACGCCTTCTACAATGCAAATCGTCGTTTGGACGCCTGCCTTGAAAAATATTTTGGCACCTGTAAGAAGATTCTTGATATTTCCAAGGAATATAAGCAACTGGGCGCATGGTTGGAAGCAGGCAGAATCGATTATGACAACAATAAGACGGTGAAAGCAATCGTCAAACGTTTGGAAAAAATGACCGACCGCCCTTTGGAACGAGATGAAATGGTCAATCTTCTTGAAACGTTGTACGGCATTTTTGAGGCGATGGAACGCATTCGCTCCAATACCAAGCTTTCTCAGTATTTCACGTTGACATTCGGCAGAGTGGACTACTTTGACGCTCGTAAAAACTTCCTCAAAGACCTCTACGAATTGCACGATTTGTGTGCGTCGGTATTCCTCGATTACAACGCCGACAGTTTTAACAGTATGTGTATTCGTGCGGCGTGCGGTTATACGGCGCCCGTGTTGAAGGGATTGCTCCGTTCCATGGAGAGCTTTAAGGAGGCGGAGAGCAGTTTCCTTTCCGTTACTCTTGCCGACAAGCGTAAGATTAAGGAAGAGGAAATTCTCGACGTCTATACGGCGAAAGCAGGTGCGCTTATCGAGAATATTGATATGCTTGCTACCTGGTGTATGTATAAAAAGACGGCAAAGGGGTTGGATGAAGCAGGACTTACCTTCATCACCGATGCGTTGGAAAACGGCACGGTATCGAGCGAAAATATCGTGGAGAGCTTTGAAAAGAACGTGTACAAGAACTTCTTGCAAACGAATCTTCCTCTCGACCCTGTGTTGGCACGTTTTTCTGCGGCAATATCCGAAGAACGTACGGAAAACTTGCGTATGGCAATGGATGAATTTGCACGCATGACGCAAGAATATATTCGTGTAAAGCTTATTTCCAAGCTTCCCACGGCGTATACGGAAGGAGCACTGGCGCTCGAAGTTGCCAACTTTAACCGCTTTGTCAAGAGCAATCTTCGTGGTATGGGGCTTAGACAACTTTTTGACGAAACGCCCGAGCTTATGAAGACGTTGGCTCCCTGTATGTTGATGAGCCCGATCACCGTTGCGCAGTATTTGCGTGCAGAGAATGGGTTGTTTGATTTGGTTATCTTTGACGAAGCGTCGCAGATTCCGACGGCAGAAGCCATTTCGAGCTTGGCAAGAGCCAAAGCTGCCGTCGTTGTTGGCGATCCCAAACAATTGCCGCCGACCACCTTCTTTAACAATGCGTACGTGGACGAGGATAATCTTGAAAACGAGGATATGGAAAGCTTGCTTGACGACTGTCTGGCGATCAATATGCCTCAGCGCTACTTAACGTGGCATTACAGAAGTAAACACGAAAGCTTGATTGCCTTCTCCAACGCTATGTATTATGAAAACCGTCTGTGCACCTTCCCTTCTCCCGATGCGTTGGCGAGCAAAGTCAACCTCGTCGTCGTGGAGGACGGTGTATACGATCGCGGTATGACCAAACGCAACAAAGCGGAAGGGGACGCCCTTGTGAAAGAGGTGATTCGTCGACTTTCCGATCCCAAGGAGAGCAAACTCAGCATCGGCGTCGTCACGTTCAGCTCGGTGCAGAAAGACTATATCGAACGAAAACTTACGGCGGAGATTGCGCAAAGAAAGCTCGATACGGTGGCGTACGAGCGTGAAGAACCGCTGTTTGTCAAGAATTTGGAAAACGTACAGGGGGACGAGCGTGACGTCATTCTCTTCTCCGTTTGTTACGGGCCTGATAAGACGGGCAGAATTTCCCTCAACTTCGGTCCTTTGAACCAGGCTGGCGGTTGGCGAAGACTCAACGTTGCAGTCTCTCGTGCTCGTGAGGAAATGATGGTGTTCGCCTCTATGACAGGGGGCATGATTGATTTGTCCAAGACCAAATCCCGTGGGGTGATGGGTTTGAAAGCCTTCCTTGATTTCGCACAGAAGGGCAGAACGAATCTTGCCGTTTCTTCCAACGACGTCGTCAAGAAAAAGGACGGCATAGGCAAATATATTGCCAAAGAACTTGCGGCGTACGGGTATGATTGTAGATATGACGTGGGCGTGTCCGGGTTTAAGATTGACGTTGCCGTAATCGATCCTAAGGATCGTAAACGCTTTGTACTCGCCATTATGTGCGACACTTCTAACAACTTCTCCGTCAAGGATAGAAACGTCTTGCAGATTCAGACGCTCAAGCGTAACAACTGGAACGTCATGAGGTTGTATAGCGTAAACTATTATAACAATCCGAAACGTGAAATTAAGAAGATTAAAGATCTTCTCGATAAACTGACCGGCGCGGATAAAAAAGGTGGCGCAGAGCTGAATCGTGCAAAGAAGACGTACAAAAAGGCAGCATTGGAAGATCGCTTCGAGAATGCAAACTATATCACTTCGGGCGAGAACGACAAGGAGATTATCGCACGATTGAAAGCAATCGTGGCGGCGGAAGAACCGATTTCTTACGACTTCCTCGTTCGCAGATGTTTGATGAGCTTGGGCATTGCTAAATACGGCTCGAAAGTGGAGACAAGAATGCAAGCGCTCGTCGCCCTTTGCGGTTTTAAGTACGAACGTATTTTGGGTATGGAATATTATCGAAAGAGCGATAAAGCGGTGGGCTTTGATAAATATCGTGTCGAGCTTGGCGATCCTCTTCGTAAGAATGAAACGGATTATACACCGTATGAAATCGTTGCAATCGTGCGGAGTGCACTCGAAGACAAAGTTGCGCTGTATATGGAAGAAATCCAGACGATCGTGGCGTCCTTGCTTCGTGTGGTCAAAGTGACGGATAAGTTTACGGCATACGTCAACGATTGCGTTTCGCTCGGCGAAGAAAGAGGTTTGTTTGTTCGCTCGGTATCCGACCGCATCACCTTGACGTAAGCATAGCTTCAAAAGAGAAAGGTAAGGAGCTTACTATGGACAAAAAAGACAGTACGATGGGAATAGAAAAGTTATTCAATTTCCGACCTGTCTTTTTTGCGGCTCTTTTTCTCTGTTTGGGAATTGTTTTCTGCTTCTTTTATTACTTTTACGGAATGTCCGCATTATGGCTTCTCTGCTTGCTACCGCTCGCAGGGATGCCATTTTTCTTTTGTCGGACAAGGGAAACAAGGTGGAAAACGGCTTGCGCAATCGCACTTTTGGGGTGTTTCTTCTTCCTTGGGTTCTTTTCCTTTTTTGGCCAGATATGCACTTTTTTCGATCGTGAAGGTTGGCTGGGTGAGCATTATGTTGTCGGCTACGTGGTGGAAAAACGGGAATATGAAAACCAAACGGCGTTTATTTTGGACGGCCTTTGCATTGATGAAGAGAAGGTGAACGGAAAACTCATCGCATACCTGCCTACCTCAAACGGGGAAAATATCCAGCTTTGCGACGAGCTTTTCTTGCAGGGAAAAATTCAAGAAACGACGGTGTCTGCGGAGACGTTTTCTCTCACGGCGAAGCAGTTGAGTGACGGCGTGCGTTTTCGTGTGTGGACGGACGACTTTTACGTGACGGGGAAACGCTTTGATTTGTTTTTGTTCTTGCGTATGCGCGCGGAAGAGAGAATTGACAACGGCATGGATCAAACGTCTGCTTCGGTCACGAAAGCGCTCTTGTTCGGAAGTACGGACGGCATTGATGAAGAGAAGGTGAACGGAAAACTCATCGCATACCTGCCTACCTCAAACGGGGAAAATATCCAGCTTTGCGACGAGCTTTTCTTGCAGGGAAAAATTCAAGAAACGACGGTGTCTGCGGAGACGTTTTCTCTCACGGCGAAGCAGTTGAGTGACGGCGTGCGTTTTCGTGTGTGGACGGACGACTTTTACGTGACGGGGAAACGCTTTGATTTGTTTTTGTTCTTGCGTATGCGCGCGGAAGAGAGAATTGACAACGGCATGGATCAAACGTCTGCTTCGGTCACGAAAGCGCTCTTGTTCGGAAGTACGGACGGCATTGACGAGGAACTATACGAAAATATCCGAAAGGGCGGCGTTGCACATATCTTTGCGGTGTCGGGGCTTCACGTCGGCACGCTGTATGGGTTTTGTTTCGCACTCATGAAACGAAATCCCTTCGATCGACTTCCAAAACTCGGGCGTTTTTCCTTACTCGCCTTGCTTTTGTTTGGGTATGCAGGGGTGTGCGGATTTTCCGCTTCGGTGCTACGTGCTGTCGTAATCTGTTTGGTTTCCTACGCTTCCGATTTATTTTTTATTCGGAAGGATTCGTTGGAGTCCCTTGGTTTGGCATTGATTTTTGTATTGCTGTGTACGCCGTCCGCATTGTTCGAAGTGGGATGCCAACTTTCGTTTGCATCGTGTTTCGGGATTGCTTTTTTATCAAAACCGATAGGGCAGGTGTTTGATGAGTTAAAAAAACTCTATCGTAAACGTTTCCCCAGACAGTTGACGAGGTCACAGCAAAAGTTGGTTGAAAAAGGGGATACCCTTCCCTTAAGCGTGGGAGAACGAATGTATCGGGATGTTGCCTCCTTCTTTTCGGCATCCTTCGGGGCGCAGATTTTTACAGCGCCTATTATGTTAAAGGCTTTCGGGTATGTGTCGGGATGGGGGATACTCCTCAATTGCCTATTTATTCCTCTTGTTAGCGCAGTCTTCTCCGTCTTGCTGCTTTTGGTGGTAATCGCATGCCTGTTGCCCGTTGAATTCGCCCTAATGGTTTTATATATTCCGAATGCCGTGTGGTCGTTGCTGTTGTTGCTTTTTCAAACGTTGGATTTTTCTTCGTTCGCCATCGGTGGATTGACCTTATCTTTCGGTTCGTTTATCGCCTACTATTTCGGGTGGATCTTTTGCACGGATAAATTCAATTTGAAAAGATCTCTTTCGCTGACACTCGCAGGCGTTTGTTTGCTGACGTTTATCATCACCATGTTTGCGTTGAACTTATCATAAGCGACAAAGACGTGAAAAAGAAATTGTCCCGTTTTCCTTGCTTTTTTGTGGCGGATATGGTATACTATAAAAGAATAGAGCGAATTCGACGGATATAGACACAAAGGACTTTCTTGTAATAGAATGAAAAAAGTGTAGGAGGCGAGTATGAAGTACGTGGATTTCAAAAAATATACGGACGAAAACGGTGCGCAGCCCATCTATCTGTTTGAAGGGGAGGAAGTATACTTCCGTGAAAAGGGAGAGAGTATGCTCAAAAGTAGGTTCGTCTCCGATACCACTCTCGATTACGCTTCCTTCGACGGAAATACGTTGAAAGGGGATAAGATCAAGTCGCTGGTTGATGCGGTCAATTGCTTTCCTTTTATCAGCGAAAAACGTTTTGTGCGAGTGATGGAATTTTATCCCACCGAAAAGGACTTCGATTATTATTTGCGGCCTCTTTTCGATGCTCCCCCGCAAGATAGTATTCTTTTGATCGTCAACAGCGGAAAGGGCAAGGCAGGTACGGCTGCACTTGCGAAAAAGCCCAACATTACCTATGTCGATTGTAGTCGTTCGGATGAGGAGACAATTAAAAAATGGATTTTCGTTACCTGCAAACGTGCTGGCGTGTACGTGGACGGAGTAACTTGCGGAAAACTTGCTTCCTATTGTGTGTACGACATGTCGAGAATTTCCAAGGAAACGGAAAAATTGCTCGGATATTGCGAGGCGGCTCGGATTGACCGTTTGACGGACGAAATTGTGGACGGGCTGGTTTACCCGGATTCGGAATATAAAATTTACGAGCTTGCCAATGCACTTGCTCGGAAGAATTACTCTACCTATATGAAGGTGTTGAAAGACTTGTCTTCACGTGGAAACAATGAGACCATGCTTCTGTCCTCGCTTGCTTCCTATTTTAGAAATCTGTACGAAACCTCCCTTTGTCGAGGGGGAGATAAAGAGGTGGCGACGGCGCTCGGAGTCAAAGAGTTTGCAGCTCGAAAAAATCGAGAACAGGTTGCCAAGTTCGGCAAGGAGCGTGTGAGGGAGCTTTATCAAGCGGTGTACGGCGCAATCAGCGACGTCAAATGCGGAAAAATGGCGCCTGCTTCCGCCTTAAAATCAGTGACGGCAAAGTTATTTTTTGAAAATTCCTAAAAATGACGGATAAAAAGGCTGAAAACACTTTATTTTTTGCATAAAATTCTATATAATATAGTGTAAGTAAGCAATTTATTCCGTAATGTGTGAACATACAAGGAATGGCAATCACAAAGAGGCTAACAAAGGAGACTTATTCAATGGGAATACGACTTTTGGCATCGACGTTTGTTATATCGACCTTCTGGGGAAATATAGTGGCGTTTTTTATGAATTTCCACGTTTTATATGCGGTGGAAATTGTAATGTTTTTTTGCATCATCTTTTTTGTGTCGAAGGTGCTTCGTGATAATGATGCAACCAAATTGATACTTGTGTATTGGTCGATGATTGTGGCAGGCGGCTGCATGCATATCTTCGACGGAGAGATTATGACGCAACAGTTCTTTATGTTCTACGTCATTTTGCTTTCGGCGGTGATGCTCATTCTTTTTAGTGTGGAAGTGAAAAAATATTTCTGGGACGTTCATTCCGTCAAGGAGAACGGTTCGGAGAAATTTACTGCGCCCGTCTATTCGCAGGCGGAAACGGAACGTTGCATCAACAGCATCGTTAAGGCGTTGCAGAATATGTCCAAGAAAAACGTCGGGGCACTCATCGTTCTTTCGAGAGGGGGGTTGCCCAAACAAGTGTTGCAGAGTGGTGTTACGATCGAAGCGGAAATTTCTCCGCAGATGATTGAAGGGATTTTCTTTCCCAAAGCGCCTTTGCACGACGGTGCGATGGTGATTCAGGGGCATAAAATCAAGGCGGCAGGGTGCTTCTTGCCCTTGACGCAGAAGACGAGTTATCCCAAGGAATATGGAACTCGACATAGGGCAGCAATCGGCATCACCGAAGTGGCAAACGTCATTTCTCTCGTCGTGTCTGAGGAGACGGGGATTATCTCCATTATCAAGCAAGGTACGGTGACACGCTATGCCGATTACGATATGCTCGTGGATGCGCTCAAAGATTATTACTGGCAGGAAATGCCGTTGACGTCTAAGAAAAACAACGGAGGGAATAAGTAATGAAATTTTTAGGAATGCTCAAAAAGATTTTCGTCTCCAAATTTTGGATTAAAGCCATTTGTTTCCTGTTGGCGTTGTTTGTCGTATTGGTGATTAACATTTAAGAGTAGAGAGAATTCAAATTCATTCAAAGAGAGGTAGTATGGGCATCAAAGTATGTAAATTCGGCGGCACGTCCATGGCGGATGGTAACATCATTTTGCGTGCTGCAAAGATTATTCAATCGGATAAGGCTCGTCGTTTCGTGGTGGTATCAGCCCCCGGAAAGCGTTTTAGCAGCGATATTAAAGTGACCGACCTTTTGTATAAATGTGCAGATGCGATAGAGGCAGGGGATGTATCCTTGTTTGAGGAGACGTTTGGGAAAATTTCCACTCGTTTTCTCAATATTGAAAAGGAACTTGGAATAAACGTTGACATGCTGGCAAACTTGGAAAACGTCAAGACGGAGATGTTGGAAGGAGCTGGACGTGATTATTGCGCTTCACGTGGAGAATTTTTCGCAGCGAAGATTATGGCGACGGTGTTGAACGTTCCGTTTGTGGATGCAACGGAATTCGTGCGTTTCCACGAAGACGGGACGTTGGACGAAATCACCTTCGATCTGGGCGCAAAAGTGCTTGCAAAGTACAACAATGCTGTTGTTCCCGGGTTTTACGGGCTTGGCGTTGATGGGAAGGTGAAGACATTCTCTCGTGGCGGCGGCGACATTTCAGGCGCTATCGTGGCTCGTTCCGTCAAGGCTTCCCTGTATGAAAATTGGACGGACGTGAGCGGCTTCTACGCCTGCGATCCTCGCATTGTGACCAACCCCAAATGGATTTCCGAGCTTTCCTACCAAGAGCTTCGTGAGCTTTCCTACATGGGTGCGAACGTTTTGCATTGCGAATCTATTTTCCCTGTACGCAGTGCAGGGATTCCAATTCGAATTTGCAACACCTTCTGCCCCGAAGATGCAGGTACGTATATCGTAAAGACGTGTATGCGTGAGGCAAAGGATGCCGTTGTTACGGGTGTTGCAGGGAAGAAAGATTTTACGACAATCACTCTTGAAAAATCTATGATGAATGCAGAGGTTGGCTTTGCGGAAAAGGTGCTTGCCGTGATCGGAAAGCATGGCATCTCTTTTGAACATTTGCCTTCCGGAATCGACACCTTGTCTTTGGTAATCGACAATGATTATTTGAAGGACGGGGCTTTGAAAACGCTCGTTGAGGAGATCACGGAAGCGGTTCATCCCGATAAATTGTACGTCCATGAAAACATTGCCCTCATTGCTACGGTGGGACACGGTATGGCAAAAAATGTCGGTACGTCCGCAAGACTTTTTAAGGCGCTTTCCGAAGCAGGTATCAACGTGAACTTGATTGACCAAGGTTCGAGTGAGTTGAATATCATCGTCGGTGTCGAAAATGACGATTACGTGGCTTGTATTAGAGCGATTTACAACGAATTCTTTCATTGATTAAAGGATTATGATTATATAAAATAAAAAAGGGAGCAGGCGGCTTCCTTTTTTTGTGGAATAAATTTCAGCTTTGCTTTCTGATGCGGATATAAACGCTGCCCGTTTTTAACTCGCAATGGTGTGCTTTTGCCATGGCGGATACACTCACCACTTGATAGCCGTCTGCTTTCAAATCGGGCAAAAGTCGTTTTACGGCAGACACGGTATGGGGATAGCCGCTGTGCATAAGCACGATAGCGCCTGAGAAACGCCCTTGCCAGACACGTTCATAGATGTCGTCTGCGTTTCCGCTGCACCAGTCGAGTGTGTCAATCGTCCAATTAATCACGGGTGTTTTTGAGCTTTTTTTTACTTGCTCGTTACTATTGCCGTAAGGTGGACGAAGTAGATGAACAGATTTTCCGTCGGCACGTGCAAGCAGCTGATCTGTCTGCTCGATTTCAGAGAGAATTTGTTCGTTGGTGAGGGCGGTGAGATCAAGATGTGCTTGCGTGTGATTGCCCAGCTCCATGCCCATTGCGTATGCTGTTTGAAGGAGTGGCAGGGTATTTTCTCGGATTCGAATGCCGTTGCAGAAGAACGTAGCGGTGGCAGGGCAGTTGGGGTTTTGCTCGTTGAAGAAAGCGAAAACGGCAAGCAGGTTTTCCATGGTTTGGGCAGGAGAATCATCGAAGGTGAAGGCGATGAGTTTTCGTGAAGGATCAATGAGGGAAGTGTCAACGTCGGATACGTCCCAAACATTTGTCGATTCTGCGTTTATGCGGTCTACAATGGGCATATAATCAGCGAAATAATCCTCAAATGAACGAGACAGGTATGCGTTGAGCTCATTCTCTCGCACGTCGGACACTTTTTGACAGGCGGCAAGCATGGTTAGGCAAATTCCCAAAATGACGGATAAGTACTTCATACGCAAAGTATTTGTATTTGCGCTTTTTTTATGTGTACGCACGTAAAATTACCCTTTCGCATAGAATAAGAGGAATGAAAAAACGGAGGGTGGCTATGAAAATTCGATTTGTTGGGCGTGATCGGCTTCGTGAGTTTCGGGAAAATTACAAGAATGAGGAGGAAGAGCTTCTCCTGTTCGCTTTTGAGGGTATGGGGGAGGTTTCCTATGAGAAAGAATTGAAAAATGAGAGTGATGAATTTGAGCAAATCGCACTTTTGAGTAAGTCGTTGAAGGGGGTGGCGGTGAGCGGTTGTGTGACGGATACGCATGGGCTGAAGAGAAAATCTGCCGTGGTAGCAGAAAACGGGAAGATCCTTGGCATATCCGATTCGTTGCACGTTATTGACGGCGCTGCAAGCGCAGGTGCTTCCCTCCGTGTGTATGAAACCAAACTTGGTAAAATGGGGGTGGTCGTTGCTGAAGATCTCTATTTTCCGGAAGTGGTCAAGGCACTTTCATTGTGCGGCAGTGATTTTATCGTCTGTCTGTTTGACTCGGTGGTGGATGGGTTGACGCAGGCAATCCTTCGTTCCCATGCCTATTTATATGGCATTCCCATTTTCTTTTGTGGGGTTGGGTATTCAATGGTTGCAGACATGGGTGGCTCTATTGTCTTTTCTTCTGCGAAAAGTCCCGTAACGACGGACTTTGTGAATGTCAAGGAATATCATTTGGTGGAGACGCGTAGAAGGGGACGTTTATAAAAATAGAGAGTAAGAAGGAAGGACGTTTGTAGGATAATAGAAGTAAATTTCCCGCAAAAAAACAGGCATGATAGAACTCATGCCTGTTTTTATAATGACTTAAAATCCTGCGTTTTTGATTTCACGATCGGTAGAGCGTTTAATGTCTCGTTCTGCAATAGATTGCTTTTTATCGTACGTATGTTTGCCTTTGCAAAGGGCAATTTCCATTTTGACGAGAGAGCCTTTGAAATAGAGTTTTAAGGGAACGAGGGTGTATCCCTGCCGATTGATTTTCCCCGCAATTTTGGCAATTTCGCCGTTGTGTAAAAGCAGTTTTCGATCCCGTCTCGTCTCTTTGGTGCTGAATGCGTCCGATTTATCATAGAGTGCAATATGCATATTTTTTACGCTGACATCGCTGCCACGTACAAAGCAAAAGCTGTCGTTCATATTGACATTTCCGGCTCGCAAAGATTTGATTTCATTGCCTTCCAAAACGATGCCGGCTTCGTATTTTTCCTCGATGAAATATTCAAAAGAAGCACTTTTATTCGTTGCAATAATTTTCATAATTGACTCCGTTTTTTAATAAACTAATACCTGGGTGGCTCATTTTAACATGCGAAACTCCGTCCGTCTTCGGTCGAAGTCTACATCCACCGCTTTGACTCGCACACTTTGTCCTATGGTATAGCTCTCCGTTTTTCCAACCAGTCGGAAACGTGGTTCGTCGTATACGAATTGTCCGTACAGCGTTTCAATGGGAATAAAGCCTTCGATGGTGTTGGGGAGCTCAACAAACAGACCGAAAGAAGTGACACCTGAAATGACGCCGTCAAAATCTTCGCCGATATGGTCGCTCATATACATGGTCGTATACAAGTCGTCCACGTCACGTTCAGCGTCGGTTGCTTTGCGTTCTCGTTCAGAGGATTGCTTGGCTGCTTCGTGGACAAACTCGTTGAATCGGTCACAAGCTTCGCCGTATCCGCCGTTGATGACGAGCTTGACGATGCGGTGAATGCACAGATCGGGATAACGACGAATGGGGGAGGTGAAGTGACAATAGCAAGCGCTTGCCAAGCCGAAATGTCCCTCGTTTTCGGGGGAGTATCTCGCCTTTTGCATAGAGCGAAGCATCGTTCGATTGAGTACGGAAAAGATGGGCAAATCCTCTGCCGATTTAAGCAGATTTTGATAATCATAGGGTTTGACGTCATCCGCATGGAACCGAGCTTTTAAGCCTAACGTTTTTGCGAAAGATTGAAAGGCGAGCGCCTTTTCAACATCAGGTTTTTCATGGATTCGGTAGAGGAAGGGGGCTTCGATGGCGTGCATATACTCCGCAACCGTTTCATTAGCAAGCACCATAAAAGCCTCGATGATTTGATGGGAGAAGGTGCGCTTGTGATCTGGAATGAGAATTTGTTCGCCGTCAAAGAGGATTTTTGCTTCCTTTACGTCGAGAGAAATGTTTCCTTTTTTCTCACGTGCTGCCTGTAAAATATGAGTTAATTCTCCAAATAGGCATACCATGTCTTTGACGAGTGAATATTTTTCACAAGTTGCATCCTCTCCGTCAAGAATTTGATCCACCTCGTCGTACGTCATTTTATGTTTGGAACGAATGACCGTTTCTACGATTTCGCTGTCTTTTACAACCCCTTTGGCGTCAATACGCATCAGGCAGGAGAGCGCCAAGCGCTCTTCGCCCTCGTTTAAGGAGCAAATGCCGTTAGAGAGCGCTCTGGGGAGCATGGGTAATACACGATCTGGGAAGTAGACGCTCGTACCTCTTTCGTATGCCTCCAAATCGAGGGGAGAGCGGTACGCAACGTAGTGGCTTACGTCGGCGATGTGGACGCCAAGCAAGTACTCGTCGCCATCTTTTTCCAAAGAGACGGCATCGTCAATATCTCGTGTATCTGCACCGTCGATGGTGACAATGATTTTTTCACGCAAATCTCTGCGTTTGGCAATTTCCTCTTCCGTGATTGGTCGTGTCGCCTGCTTATTTGCCTCTCGTTCCACTTTTTGAGGAAATTCCTCTTTCAAACCATATGAGCGTATAATGGAGAGTTCTTCGGCGAAGAAATCGTCCTCTTCTCCAAGGACTTCGACAATTTCGCCGCCCGGGCACTTGCCTCGGGGATAAGAATTGATTTTTGCCACGGCCTTTACGTGGTTGGGAATATTTGCGCAAGCTGAAAGGGGAATATAGATTTCGGTGGCAAGTTTTTTCTCATCGGGAATGAGTACGCCGGCACGGCGATCTCGGTGAAAGGTCCCGACTACCGTTGTGTAGCCACGTTTGAGAATTTTGACTACTGACCCTTCGTCGTCGCTTCGGGTGAAAACTTGTTCGATAAGCACGGTGTCGCCGTGAAGAGCGCCGTGTAACCCCACATGGGGAATAAAAAAGTCGTTTGGATAGCTGTCACGATCCTCCGGAATGAGGAATGCAAATCCTCGTTCGTGTCCACGAAGGATACCTTTGATTAATCCTAATTGCTCAATAGTCCCATACCTGCCCCCGTCATTTTGAAAAATAAGCCCTTCTTCTACGAGTTCTTCAAGTAAGTCGGTTAGACGTCTTTTCTCCCGGTAGGGGATGTTGAGGATTTTTAAAATTTCCGTGACAGTTTTTCCTGCCAGGCCGCCATCTTTAAAAGCGGATAAAAGCGATTGTTTTGCGTTCATGAACACCTCCGTATGTAACTGTTGAGGTTTTGAAAAAAGGAGTGCGGCGTTTTGAAAATAGTAACGATAGAAAATTGTTTATGGATACTGCCGCAAGCCTTCAAAGGAATGTAAAAATTCAGGGAAAGAAAAACGGCGGCTGAAAAAACAAGCCGCCGAATGATTGATTACCAGATTGCTTCGAGTTGCAAAATATAGAAGGCGATGGAGAATACTACGAGAACTGCAAGGCAGATCCAAGTCCATTTCTTCAATTTTGCTTCCGTCGATTTTCCCTTGTTCTTACCGAAGAAGGTTTCGCTCGAACCACCCAGAGCGTCGATGCCCTGCGAGTTGCTGGGTTGCAACATGATGCAGATTACACTTGCGAGTGCGGAAATGCCCATAAGAATGATCATGGTGATGCTAAGTCCCATATACAGTCCATAAGAAGCTTGACCGGACGTCGGAACCAATAAATTTATCAAATTCAACATATTATCTATTCCTTTTTCTATTTTTTCTTTTGATGGCAAAATTGCCCCTTTTCAAAGTTACTTGTTCATTATACCATACTCGTGAGAATATCGCAAGCATTTTTCAAGGTCTTTTTGAAAAAGTTTTGAAAAAAACCATCATTTAATCAAAGATTTTCCCGTCATTTCCTTAGGCTGTGCAATCTTCATCATGTCGAGCAGCGTAGGCGCCAAATCTGCGAGCACGCCGTCGTCACGAAGCTGTACGTTTTTGTATTCTTCGGAAACGAGAATAACGGGTACGGGGAAGGTGGTGTGCTGAGTGAATGCAGTCACGCCGTCGTCTGCAATCATTTGATCGGCGTTGCCGTGGTCTGCCGTCACGATTGCACTGCCGCCCATGGCAAGGATTTTATCCGTCACTTTCTTTACGCATTCGTCTACGGTGTGTACCGCTTTTACAGCAGCATCCATGACACCGGTGTGTCCGACCATGTCGCAATTTGCGAAGTTCAAGATGACGACGTCGTAAATTCCTTTGTCAAGCTCTTCCAATACCTTATCGGTTACGGGATGAGCACTCATTTCAGGCTGTAAATCGTAGGTGGCAACTTTCGGGGAAGGAATCACGATACGAGTTTCGCCTTCCACGGGTGCTTCTAACTTTGCGTTGAAGAAGAAGGTTACATGGGCATATTTTTCCGTTTCGGCGATGTGAAGCTGTTTCAAACCGAGGGAGGAAATGTATTGAGGCAACGTGTTGGTAATGTCGTCGGGAGGGAATGCCACGCCGACGTTCTCAAAAGAAGAATCGTATACGGCAAAGCCCACGTAGGTGGGAGCGAGGAAGCCTGTCTTGCGTTCAAAACCAAGGGTGGCGCCTGTCTTTGCGTCCGTGAAGGGGAATTCTTTTTGAGAGAAGAGTCTGGAAATCTGTCTTGCTCTGTCGGGGCGGAAGTTGAAGCAGATAATACTGTCTCCCTGACCGATCAATGCCACAGGTGTTCCGTTTTCGGTGAGGTTGGTGGGCAGAATAAATTCGTCCGTTACGCCGTTTTCATAGGAAGCTTTCGCAGCGTCTTCCGCTTTGCCTTCAAACTGCACGCCCGTGCCGAGGGTGAGCATATCGTATGCTTTTTCCTCTCTATCCCAGTTGTTGTCACGGTCCATTGCGTAATATCTGCCTGCGATGGAAGCGATTTTGCCGAAGCCGAGTTCGTCGAGCTTGTCTTGCAAGTCCTTCAAAAATCCTGCGCCCGAAGTGGGAGCGACGTCACGCCCGTCGGTGAATGCGTGGATATATACGTTGTCAAGTCCTTCCTTTTTCGCCATTTCCACAAGGGCGTAGAGGTGTTCGATATGGCTGTGTACGCCGCCCGTCGAAACGAGACCGAACAAATGCAGGTTCTTTCCATTTTCTTTCGCTGCGTGCATTGCGTGCAAAAGCTCTGCATTTTTGAAGAATTCACCGTTGCGAATGTCCTTGGTGATTTTCGTCAAATCCTGATAGACGATGCGACCTGCGCCGATGTTAAGATGGCCGACTTCGCTGTTGCCCATCTGACCGTCGGGTAGACCTACGGACATGCCGCTTGCACCGAGCTGCGAGGAGGGATACTTATTCTTAAGTTCATTGACGTACTTGCTGCCGTCTTTGATGATGGCGTTGCCGTTTACGGAAGGGTTGATTCCGTAACCGTCCATGATAATAATTGCATAAGGTTTTTTCATGTTTGCTCCTGTTACAATAATACTATTAAATTCCTAAATAGAGGGGCAGATGCGAGTTCAACGCATACCTGCCCCCGTTGTTTTTGAGAAAAACTTACTTGTCGAAGTTTACGATTGCTGCGAAATCGGGAGCTTTCAAGGAAGCGCCGCCGATAAGGCCGCCGTCAATTTCGGGCATAGCCATAAGTTCTTTGCAGTTGCCTGCGTTCATGCTTCCGCCGTACTGAATGCGAAGGGCGTCTGCGCACTTGGGACAGAACATTTCACCAACCGTTTTACGGATGAATGCAATCGTTTCGTTGGCTTGTTCAGCGGTAGCCGTTTTGCCGGTGCCGATTGCCCATACGGGTTCGTATGCGATGACGATTTTCTTGATGTCTTCGATGCCCTTCAAGCCTTCGTGAATCTGGGTTGCAAGCACTTCTTCCGTCTTGCCGGTTTCTCTTTCTTCCAAGGATTCGCCGATGCAGACGATGGGGGTAAGTCCGTTTGCAAGAGCGGTGAGCGTTCTCTTATTCACCGTTTCATCCGTTTCACCGAAATACTGACGACGTTCGCTGTGCCCGATGATGACGTATTCTACGCCGTATTCAAGGAGCATTGCTGCGGAGATTTCACCCGTGTAAGCGCCTTTGTCTGCGAAGTGTACGTTTTCAGCGCCGAGCTTAATATTCGTGCCTTTGAGTGCTTCGCTAACTGCGGGGATGTCGATGGCGGGAACGCATACGACGACGTCGCAATTTGCTTCGGTTACAAGGGGAGCGATCGCTTTAACGAGCGCTACACCCTGGGATGCGGTGTTGTTCATTTTCCAGTTACCTGCAATAATAGGTTTACGCATAAT
>CAZBQP010000001.1:0-31134 GCA_964494075.1 uncultured Clostridia bacterium | reverse complement strand
ATATAAATATAATAGTAGTATTAGTAGGGTGCTGTGGAATTGTGGACAACCCACTTTTCGCCCTCAAAATCGTCAGGATTTTCCTGGAAAGATCAAGATTCTTCCCTCCGTGGACAACCCACCTTTTTCCTGTGGAAGAAATTGTGGACGAAATGTGGATTTGTGGAGATGCGGTGGATAGCAAGCCAAACACAAAATGTATAAATATACAAAAACCAACGTATAAAAATAATTTATCAACTTATCCACAAGGAGTTGTACAAATGTGGATAACTTTATCAACAAAGGTGTGAACAACTATGAAAATCGAAGAACTTTACGAACAAAAGATCCTTGGAGAATACAAAGAAAAATTCGAGCTTTTTCGGGCGATGATCTTGGAATACAACCAACGATACAATTTAACGACGATTTTGGAAGAAAAAGACATGCAATTTAAGCATTTTTTGGACAGTATCGCCGGTACGGAATTGTTTAAGAGGGACGGAAAAATCGCCGAGATCGGCTCGGGGGCAGGATTCCCCTCCATTCCATTAAAAATCGTAAGAGAGGATTTAAAGTTCGATTTGCTTGAAAGCGTGGGCAAAAAATGCGAGTTTTTGCAAGCGGTTGTGGATAAACTCTGTTTACGAGACGTGCATATTTATAATATTCGGGCGGAAGATGCTGCTCGGGATGAAAAATTCCGTGAAAAATACGATCACGCAACGGCAAGAGCGGTGGCACGAATGAATACGCTGAGTGAATATTGTATGCCCTTCGTCAAGGTGGGCGGTAGCTTTATCGCATACAAAAGTAGCGACGTTTCGGAAATCGAGGAAGCGAAGAGCGCATATAAGACGCTGGGCGGCAGACTTGTGAAGACCTGTCCGTACGCATTGCCCGAAGAATATGGCGAGAGAGTGTTGGCGGTGGTAGAAAAGACAAAGCCTACTCCCCTGAAATATCCTCGTGGTCAGGGAAAAGAGCGTAAAAGTCCTCTGTGAGAGGGTGATAGGAGATCGTTATGACATTCACGTTTATCGACAATGAAAATTTGTGCGTGTACGACGACGGAAAAATAGAGAAATACGACAGTGCGTATATTACGAATTATCGTGAAACCGTCCTTCGAGATCGTAAAAATAAGGAATGGAAAAAGAAGAGCGATGCCATGTTGTACGACGATTTTTTCTCGGACGATCAACGAGTGGACGTCGAGCTTCTTTCCATATCCCCCACGACGGAGCAAAATCGGCTGCTCTATGCTTTTTCCGTCAACGAAAGCGCAGGCATTTATTATAAATATACCGACGATGAGAAAAAGACGGAGGCGCACGTCCTCTCGTCTAATGACGTGATCTTCCGTGACGTCGTCGTGAATCGTCGAGGGGAGATTGCCGGTGTGGTGCAAAGTTCTCCGCTTACGTCCGATATTGCCATTTTTTCCAAGGACGGGGGTGATTATAAATGCGTGACGGGCGGTGATAGTCTTGACGAACATCCCTTCTTCGGCAAAAACGGCGACGTATACTTCAATTCTTACGGTGTGGGGCGAAACTTGGAGAACGAGTTCGTGCAATATGCACCTTCCGAGATTTTGAAACTCAACGTACACTCCCGTCGAATTGACACCTTGCTTTCGGATGGAAAAAATTCGTATATCAAACCTGTATTCGATAAGGCAGGGAATTTGTACTGTATTCGAAAACCCGGAGACGATAAGGAAAAGAGCAATCTGTTTTTGAATATTTTGCTCGTGCCCGTACGGATTGTAGAGGCGCTTGTAGGATTCATTTCTCTCTTCGTGACGATGTTTACAGGGAAGCCCCTCGTGGACGGCAAGGGAAAGACGTCGTTGGGCGGAAGCACAGCGAAAAATGCCGACGGGAAAAAGGCGTTTGTCAACAACCATATCCTCAACGTGGAAAAGGAACTGAAACGCAACGCCAAGGACGGCGACGGCGGTTTTATTCCTCACAGCTGGAAACTCGTGAAAATTCCCAAAAACGGCGGCGATTTCGGAGAAGAGTATCTTCCTTCGGCTGCTGTGGAGTTGGCTTCGGGTGTGGCTGATTTTTGCTTGCTTGACGACGACGCTTTATTTTTGTACACGAACGGGAAAAAGGTTTTTTCTCTGACGGAAAAGGGTGAGAAAAAGAAACTGTTCAATACGGAATTTTGTGTCAAACTCGGCGCATTGCAGCCTTGCAATGGAGACGAGACTGACTTGTTTGATAGCTTATAACCATTGTTCAACGCATACATGGGTGCCTCGTTTTTGATATTTTATGAAGGTGTGGCAACTACTTGACAAATTAAAAAAAACGTGGTATACTAATATAGGAAAATACCGAAGAAAAAACGAGATTTGAGTTTTGCTTTATCGAAGCGGGAGCCGTTATGAAGGAATTGTTACAGACAACGCAGGCGTATCGTCTGCTTAAAAAGGAATGCGCCGAGAATACCCATTCTCATGCGTATCTTTTGCTGTGTAATGATAGTAAAAACTTGCGTTTCGTGCTCAAAACGTTTGCGAAGCTCTTTTTTCAAACGGAGAATTCTTTTGAAAACGAAAGACGGGAGAAACTCATCGACGAGGAAAGCTTTTTCGATTGTCCCGTTTATCCAACGGACGGAAAAAAACTGACCGTCGAAGATGCGGAAAAAATCAAGGAAGAAAGCTTGTTAAGCCCTGTTGAGGGTGGTAAGAAAGTCTTTCTTTTGGCAGATTTTAGCGAAGCGAATTCGCAGACGCAAAACAAGCTCTTGAAGTTGTTGGAAGAACCGCCCAAAGACGTTGTGTTCCTGCTTGGCGCAACGTCGGTGTATTCCGTATTAACCACCGTTTTATCGAGAACGAAACGGCTGGAAATTCTCCCTTTCACAATGGAAGAAGTGACGGCGTGTCTGGCTCGAATTTATCAAGACAAGTATACCATGTCTGCGTTGAGCTTATGCGCAGCCACTTGTGGCGGTGTGGTTGGCGAAGCGCAAAACATGTTGGAAGGCGGCTATTACAAAACGCTTTTGGAAGGGGCGTTCTCCCTTGCTTTGACGGAAGAACACCGTCTTCCTCAGGTGATTCGCTCCATGGGCGAAACCAAATATAAAAAGGAATTGTTGTCCTTGTTGCGTTTGATTTTCCGAGACGCTTTGCTCGTCAAGATGAACGGCGCTCCCTATCGAGGCGCAGTGTTGTTACAGTCGGAAAAAATCAGGGTGCACGACGTGGCGATGAAGTATTCCAAAGTCGCATTGCTCTATGCGCAAGATGCGATTTCTCAAGCGGAAATGGAAGTGCAATTCAACGCCGTATTCCCCCAGTGCATAGAAACGTGCATGGCAAAAATTAGAAATAAATAGGTAATTTTATGGTAAAAGTAGTAGGAATTAAATTCAAAAATAGCGGAAAACTGTATTACTTCTCCCCTAAAGAAGGAGACGTATACGAGAAGAATATGCCCGTCATCGTGGAAACGGCGAGAGGGTTGGAATATGCGTGGGTGTCCTATCCCGTGAAAGAGGTGGCAGACGACGAAATTGTCCCCCCTTTGAAGCCGATTGTGCGCATTGCAACCGAAAAAGATACGCAGACGTATGAGTTGTATCAGTCGAAAAAGCCGCAGGCGATGCAGCTTTGTAAAGAGAAGATTGCCAAGCACGAGTTGGATATGAAACTCATTGATTGCGAGTACGCATTCGACGGATCGAAGATCGTGTTCTACTTTACGTCGGCAAACCGAGTGGATTTCCGTGAGCTTGTCAAAGACCTTGCATCCGCTTTCAGAAACCGTATTGAATTGCGACAGATAGGTACCAGGGATGAGGTGAAGTACCTCGGCGGCATTGCACCTTGTGGCAGAACGTGCTGTTGCGCCGGCAATATGCCCGAGTTTAAGAAGGTGAGCGTGCGTATGGCGAAGACGCAAGGATTGTCCCTCAACGCAGAAAAAATCAGCGGGCTTTGCGGAAGACTCATGTGTTGTTTGAGTTATGAAAACGAATATTACAGTGAGGCGAGCAAGAAAATGCCCAAAGTCGGTTTAGAGGTGGGTACGCCCGAAGGTCGAGCTATCGTCGTATCGGTGAATATGCTGAAAATGACGGTGAAGGTGAAGAGTGACGATAAAAACGGCGGTTGGATTTACAAGGACTACCCCGTGGACGAGCTTCGTTTTAAGAAGAATAATAAGCAGGAAGAGGAACACGAAGACGACTCTGAAGAGCTTTGAAATAATTTGAAAACAATCGTGAAGTACGCCCCGAACGAATTTCGTTCGGGGCGTATATCATAGAAAAAGCAATGAGTAAAGAAAAAGTGTTATTGTGACAAACGAGCATTACAAGACAAAAATAACGCAAAGGAAAATAAAAAAGCTCACGGACAGTCCGTGAGCTTTTGTTGTTTATGTAGGTTAGTTCATGATAAACTGTTGCATACTCATGCCGTTTGCAGCGAAACGTTCGAGGAAGTCTCTCGCTTTGAAAGGATCTTTGATACCTCTCATGTCGAAATCCCATTTCCCCATGACGTCTACTTTAAGAGTACCGTAATTGAAAAGTCTGCCCCAGAAAGTCTGATGTGCGGTGACGGAAAGGATTTGCGTGAAAATATTCGTATCTTCATGCTTTTGCAAGATGCCCCATTTCTTAACGACTTTATTCGGGTAAATCAAAATTTGGTCGTCTTTGATGTTGGCAATTCTGATAATCATGATCGACATGGGAATGATGACGCAAAGCGCAGTGAGTGCGTACAAGCCGTAGAACACAACATCGGGAAGAATTTCTTTCATAAACAAATGAGCAATCAAGGTAATAATCCCTGCGAGCAACATAGGTAAGAAATATTTAAAGCGAATGATGGTCCATGCACTCTTTTTCATGACGTATAAAGGTTCGTTTTTTACGGGTTGCTGAGGATATCCATACCCTTGAGGATAGCCGTACGCATAAGGTTGTTGAGCGTAACCGTAAGGATAGCCTTGGGGATAACCATAGCCGTAAGGTTGCTGTTGCTGCTGTTGCTGTTGCGTTACTTCCGGCTGCGAATTCGTATTGTTCTTCTTCATAAAAGTACCTCCTTTTCGAGAATGCTTTCTTATAAGTTAAATTATACACTAACTTTGCCGTTAAGTCAAGAGGAAAGTAAAAAAAAGTTGAAAATATTTCAACTTTTTTACAGGAAACACATAAATCGTGCGTTTTAACTTGCTTGCTTATAAACGATGGTGGGAACTTTTCCGTCGGTGAGACATTCCTTGGTGACAATGACTTCTTCGACGTTTTCTTCGGAAGGAATTTTATACATAACTTCCGTCATGATGTTCTCGATGATGGTACGAAGTCCGCGTGCACCCGTCTTCAAACGGATGGCTGTCTGCGCAATTTCACGCACCGCATCCTCTTCCACCGTCAATTTCACACCGTCGTAACCCACCAGCTTTTGATACTGTTTAATGATGGCGTTCTTGGGCTCGGTTAAAATTTTCACGAGCGCCTCTTCATCCAAGGGATTGAGGTTTACAACGATGGGAATTCTGCCAACGAATTCGGGAATTAATCCGAATTTTGTCAAATCCTGCGGCTTGACGTCTTCAAGCACGGAATAGTCCGCTTCGTTTGCACCCGTGCCTACCTTACCGCCGAAACCGAGGGTGGTGTCGTCCTTTCTCGAAGAGACGATCTTGTCAAGTCCCACGAATGCACCGCCGCAGATGAACAGAATGTTCGTCGTGTCGATGTGCAGGTACTCCTGGTTGGGGTGTTTTCTGCCACCCGTGGGAGGAACGTTGGCTTCGGTGCTCTCGATAATCTTGAGCAGTGCTTGCTGCACCCCTTCGCCGGAAACGTCACGTGTGATGGAGACGTTTTCGCTCTTTCTTGCGATCTTGTCGATCTCGTCGATGTAGATGATGCCGCGCTGCGCCTTTTGGATGTCAAAGTCAGCGTTTTGAATAAGCTTTAACAGGATATTTTCTACGTCCTCGCCTACGTACCCTGCTTCGGTGAGCGTGGTGGCGTCCGAAGTTGCGAAAGGCACGTTGAGGATTTTTGCAAGCGTTCTGGCAAGCAAGGTTTTGCCACTCCCGGTAGGACCGAGCAAGAGCACGTTGCTCTTTTCGATCTCTATGCCGTCGTCCTCATTTTTCTTGCCTTGAAGGGCGTTGATGCGTTTGTAATGGTTGTAAACGGCGACGGAAAGCACTCGTTTCGCCTTATCTTGACCGACGATATATTTATCGAGTTCCGCCTTGATTTCCGTAGGTTTTTTCAGCGTGATTGCGCCCGTGTCGGCCTCTTTTTCATCCGACCATTCGTCCACCATGTTTTTGCAGATTTCCACGCATTCGTCGCAAATGCAAACGCCGTCGGGACCGGTGATTAAACGCTTTGTCTCGTCTTTGGGTTTGCCGCAAAAGGAACAATGTTGATTTTTTGTTGCCATAATCTGTTCTCCAATATTCTCAAACTATTGTGTGTTTTGGGGAAAAATAGGCGCGTGCAATGCATTGCGCGCGCCGTAGAATCGTAAAGGATCGCTTGAATTATCTTCTTACGAACACTCTGTCGATCAAGCCGTAATATCTCGCTTCGTCCGCCGACATATAGTTGTCACGGTCGGTGTCCTTTTCGATAGTGGCAAGATCTTTGCCCGTGTTTTCGGAAAGGATGCGGTTGAGTTTGGCTTTCGTGCGGAGAATGTGCTCCGCCTGGATTTTGATGTCACTCGCCTGACCTTGCGCGCCGCCGAGGGGCTGGTGAATCATAATCTCGGAGTTGGGAAGTGCATAGCGCTTGCCACGTGTACCGCTGGAAAGTAAGAATGCGCCCATGGACGCCGCCAAACCGATACAGATGGTGGAGACGTCGCATTTGATATAGTTCATCGTATCGTAAATCGCCATGCCTGCGGATACGCTGCCGCCGGGGGAATTGATGTACAAACTGATATCTTTCGTGGGATCTTTCCCTTCGAGGTAGATGAGCTGCGCCACCACGGTGTTCGCAACGGCGTCGTCAATCTCTCCGCTCAAAAAGATGATTCGATCATCGAGCAAGCGGGAGTAAAGATCGTACGAGCGTTCGCCCGAAGCGGTGCGTTCTACGACGTAGGGGATTAAAACGTTCTTTTCCATAATGTCAACCTTAAATTAGTCTTCTTTATACATTTCGTTGTTTGCCTTCAAGAAATCAAACAACTTCGTGATGACGATATCGCTGGAGATGTAGTCGAGCTGGCGAGGATCCATGTTCTTCTTGTATTCTTCCGTTTCTTTGCCAACGGAAGCAGCCTGTTCTGCAACTTTTGCATCGATTTCTTCTGCCGTAGCTTCGATCTTTTCTTCCTTGATGATGTGAGCGATGATAAGCTGGCTCATCACGTTCTTCTTCGCCTGTTCTTCATAGTTCTTTCTGAAGTCTGCAAGGCTGACTTTGAGGAAGTCGAGGTAGTCTTCGAGCTTCAAGCCCTGATACATAAGCTGGTATTCAAACTTCTGTACGAGGGAGTCGATTTCTCTTTCGATCATTGCCTGAGGAATTTCAGCTTCTGCGTTGGCTGCGATTGCTTCCAAAATGCTGTTTTCGGTGGCGTCGGTTGCTCTGCGATCAGCCTGCTTTTGCAATCTTTCCTTCGTTTTTGCCTTGTATTCTTCTACCGTAGCGCTACCCGTAGCGTCTTTGATGAATTCGTCGGTGAGCTCGGGAAGTTCTTTTGCTTGAAGAGCGTTAAGAGTAACGGCAAATACAGCGGGTTTGCCTTTGAGTGCTTCTGCCTGATAGTTTTCGGGGAAGGTTACGTTGACGTCCTTGGTTTCGCCGATGTTCATGCCCACTACCTGATCTTCAAAACCGGGAATGAACTGACCGCTGCCGAGGGTGAGGTCGAAGCCTTCTGCTTCGCCGCCGTCGAATTTAACGCCGTCCACCGTGCCGACGAAGTCGATGTTTGCGATGTCGCCGAGAATGGCGCTTCTGCCTTCCACGTTCACTTTACGAGCGTTTCTGTCGAGCAGACGGTTGATTTCTGCGTCGAGTTCTTCGTCCTTAACAGTATACGCATATTCTTTGATTTTCATACCCGTGTAGGAAGAAATTTTCACTTCGGGTCTAACGGGAACGACTGCCACCATGGTGATGCCTTCGTCGTCAAGTTTTTCTACGGAAACGTCGGGATCGCCTACAATAGGGCGCTTTTTGGAAACTTCGTCGTAGATTTTGCCGTAAGCGTCCGAGAACATGGTGTTGAGCGCTTCGTCAAAGAATACGCCTTTGCCGTATACGTTTTCGATTACGTTTTTGGGAGCTTTGCCCTTACGGAATCCGTTTACTGCAAATCTGCCTCTCGTTTTAAGGTAAGCTGCCTGCTGTGCGCTCTTCCATTCTTCACCGTCAAATTTGATGGTGATCTTTACCGTGCTTTTTTCTGCCGCTTTGGTCGTGTACTTCATAGTTGTTTCTCCTGAACTTTATTGCTGATTTTTTTATTTTTTTCGTAAAAGGTACGTCCACAATATAATTGTTTATAAACACATTATATGGATCGTAAACACGCTACTTATAATTTTACCATATTTTCAAAAGAAAATAAAGCGTTTTTAGGTAGATTTTATTTACAATTTGTAATTTTTCGGTTATAATTATAAGGAAAGATAGTCCCACGTGACGTCAAACGTCGTGATTAGCTGTCAAATTGAGAGTAAATCCGTTGATATTTTTTCGGCGGCAACGGTTCAAGGGACTTTGTAAGGAAGATTATAGGAGTGTTTTATGCCCCAGGACGCATTTCATATACGGCGATTAGCCCAAGAACTCAACGCCTTTCTCGTCGGAGGACGAATCAATCGAATTTCACAGGTCAACAAGGATGAGCTCACGTTGATCGTGTACACGGGGAAAACGACGGTCAAGCTGATTTTGAGCGCCAACGCATCCAACGCACGTGTGTGTCTGTCTTTGACGGAAAAAGAACCTGCGCCCGTTGCCCCCAACTTTTGTATGCTCTTGCGTAAACATTTGCAAAATGCGGAAATTTTGGAAGTGCGGCAGCATGAATTCGAGCGCATTATCGAGATTGTCGTGCATTGTACGACGGACTTTTCGGAGTGTGATCGTGTGTTGCATTGCGAGCTTATGGGCAAGTATTCCAACATTGTTTTAAGCGAAAAAGGAATTATTTTAGGCGCACTCAAAACGACGGCGTTGGAGAGTGAAAACCATCGTTTGCTGCTTGCAGGTGCACGCTATCAATACCCGACGCCACAGGATAAATTATCCCCTTTCGACGGGGCAGGTATGCGTTCACGTTTGCAAAATTACCTTTCCATGCGCACCGACGGATGGGAAGAGGAGGGTTTAGCACTCTTCCTTTTTGAAAACGTGGCAGGGCTTGCGATGTCTACGGCTCGTGAAATTGTTCGTCGAGCGGTGGTACTCAATCAAGGGGAAGATGTTGTAAGCAAAAACGCCAAGATTCCCCTTTGGTCGTTCGTCGGGGAGTTTTGCCAAAACGAGCCAAATCGTCCCTGCTTGAAACCGCAGAACGGCAGCTACGTCGATTTCTTTGCTTTTCCCGTCGTTGGTGGCGAGGAAACGCCCTCGCTGTGCAAAGCGGAAGACGTTTTCTATACGTCGAGAGAGAGTAAGAAGGGATTTGAAGATAAGAGACGGAAGCTGGAAACGGCGGTCAGAAATTTGAAGAAAAAACAGACGAAAAAGTTGCAGGAAACGCTTGAACGATTGAAAGATGCGGAGAATGCGGAAGAGTATCGTATAAAAGGCGAGCTGCTTACTGCAAACTTGTATCGGTTGGAAAAAGGCATGAAGGAAGTGGAGTTGGAAAACTGGTATTCCCCCGATATGGAGAAGGTGAAAATATCGTTGGACGCAACCCTGCCCCCGTCGAAGAATGCGCAACGGTATTTTAAGACGTACAATAAACACAAACGTGCGAAGGAAATTTTGACGCCGATGCTCCAAAAAGAGGAGTTGGAAATTGACTATACGGATAGCGTGTTCGCCGCTGTTTCCACGGCGGAGACGGCGCTGGATTTGAAGGAAATCGAGGCGGAATTGGTTGAGTTAGGATTGTTGCGTGCACCCAAAGAACGGGTGGGCGGAAAGAAGAAGGAACAGACAATCCCCTTCCGTGAATATGAACACGGCGGTATGAAAATTTACGCCGGACGAAACAACGTGCAAAACGATCGTTTGCTTCGAGCGGCATCGCCTGAGGATATATGGTTGCATACACAAAAGTATCACTCCTCTCACGTGATTATTGTGACGGAAGGTGGGCAGGTAAGCGATGAAACGCTGTTGTTTGCAGCTGAAATCTGTGCGTACTATTCGGACGGAAAGGACGGCGACAAGATTCCCGTCGATTATTGTAAGCGAAAATTCGTCAAAAAACCGAGCAAGAGTAAGGCAGGATTTGTGACGTACACCGATTATAAAACGGTGTTGGTGACTCCGAACGGACATAAATAAGAAAAAAGACTTCCGAAAGGAAGTCTTTTTGAGTTTGCGCGAATAAAGAAGCTTGCGTAATTAGTGTAGCCCCCCCTTTTTTTTATTGTACGAGCAGTCCTTCGTTACTTGCTTGAAAAAGGGGTTGTAAGCGGTGTGTTTCCGTGTGTAGAAGACGTTTGCTTGCTGATTTAAGACTTTAATTTGCAGAAATAAATGCGAAAATAGAAAAAATCACAACATTTCTTTCCAAACTTTTTCAAAAGCTTCTTCACGGTTTATCATCTCTTGCAATAGGGCAGGTATGCGTTCATTGCTATTTTCACCAAGCTCCCCTGCTGTTTTTCTAAGAGCGGAAATCCCCATCACCGTTCCTTGCAGCATCATTTCTGCAATGTGTGAGCGAGAGCTGTCCGTCAGTGTGTTCATCTTGATAGAACCCCACGTCATCGCTTTTTTTATCGGATTCGGCTCTTTGATTTCAATGTTTTCATCTTGTGCGAGCATGCATGCTTTGGCGGAAAATTGTTCGTATTCCTCGTGTTGGGCGTGAAGCTCGTTTTTTAATCGTTCGTCCTCGCCGATTTCGGGCAGAATGTTGGCGATGGAGGTTAAAGCAAGCTGTGCGTTGCGGTAAATTTCCGCCAACGCTTCTTCCGTTTTCTTGTTGTCTTGTTCCATAAGGCGATCTCCTTTTTTATTTACTATTTCTATTATGGTGTAAAAAACAGAAAAATATGAAAAATCATGCAAAAATGCTTGACGAGAACAAGAATTTTGTGGTATAGTAATAGTCGAGCCGATAGGAACGGGCTTTTTAAGTCAGCCGTTTTATAAAAAACGCTGCGCCTTGCATTTCTTCGAGACTGGAAAGAGGAGGTAAAACTATGTACGCTATTATTGATAACGGGAACAAGCAGTATAAGGTTGCGGAAGGCGACGTTGTAAGAGTTGAAAAGCTCGCAGCAGCTGAAGGCGAATCCGTAAGCTTCAAAGTTCTTATGATTGCTGATGAAAACGGCGTAAAAGCTGGCGCTGAAGTGGCAAACGCAAAAGTTACCGCTACTGTTGTTAAGCAGGACAAAGCGAAGAAAATCATCGTTTTCAAGTATAAAGCAAAGAAGAACGAGCGTAAAAAGCAGGGTCACAGACAGCCCTTCACCGCAATCAAAGTTGAAAAAATCGAACTTTAATTGCAAGTGCTTCTGTTAAGAAGCGGAGAAATTAGAATTTTAAGGAGAAATAAAGATGATTTTTATCAGTTTATTCGCTCATAAAAAAGGTACCGGCTCCTCCCACAACGGTAGAGACAGTGAAGCAAAACGTCTTGGCACGAAGCGCAGCGACGGTCAGGCGGTTCTTGCAGGGAACATCCTCGTTCGCCAGAGAGGCACGAAGATTCATCCTGGTACGAACGTAGGCATCGGTAAAGATGACACCTTGTTCGCGCTCGTTGACGGTGTAGTTCGTTACGAAAGAATGGGCAAAGATAAGAAAAAAGCAAGCGTTTATCCCATCGCGGAATAATCAAAATGAGATTGAAACCCGACTGCAAATTGCAGCCGGGTTTTTTATACTTAACGTGTTTTGTGTGTTTTTTAGGAGAGTAGGCTATGCTAAGGTTGGAAATTCACCCTCTGAAAAGAATGCTCTTGTGCATTTCTCGGCAGCTCTCTACAATCCCCTAACGCTTGTATGTGTAAAAAAGGCGACTCTCGTCATTTGACGAGCGTCGTCTTTTGCTCTTTTGAATGGAAGACTGTTTTCGTTATGTCAACAGTCCGTCAAACGTCTCTTCAAAGATCTCGCATAAAAGAGCGAGCATTTCCAAACTCGGTTGACTGGCACCACGCTCCCATGCGCTTATCGTGCGTTGGTCTACACCTACCATTTCGGCTAATTTTTTTTGGGTAAGCCCCGATTCTATTCGTAAATTCTTTAAGTTGTCCGCAAATCTAATTTCTATCATACTCTTATAATACCATAAAATTTGGTAAAATACCCAAAATACCAAAAAATGTGGTGTGATTTCCATAAAAATTTATCAGAATTACTTGTATTCTACGAAAATCTATTGTTTCATAATTATACCAAATTTTGAGTATTAAAAAAGCGGTGGGAATTATAAACAAGCAGGAAGCGATTATTATTTTTTATAGAATGTCCTGTCGGACATACCGATGTGGCATTTTGCTTGTGTTTTCGGCTGTGTTGAAGGAATAAAAACGCCTTGGCAAGGCTGCAAAGGCGTTTTGGTCTTATTCTTCTATATCCTCGTCTTCCTCTTCTTCTACAATGAGGGGGGATTTGGTAAGCTCGATGACGGAAGCGATTTTATTGAGTACGTCGTTCTTCCCGTAGCTCGTTTCTGCACTCGTAGCGAGCAAGTTCTTTTCCCCTAAGTACAGGTCGGCGGCGATTGCCTTGACGTGTTCCCTGAGCTTCATTTTGGACAGCTTGTCCGCTTTGGTGAGCGTCACGGTGAAGGGGATGGTGTAATAATGTAAAAATTCAATCATTTGAACGTCGTCCGCCGTGGGATCGTGACGGGAATCGACGAGCATAAAAACGTGGGCGATGTGTTCGCTCTTTTTGAAGAATTGATCGAGTGTCTTTGCCCATTTTTCCTTTTCACCCTTGGAAACTCTCGCAAAGCCGTATCCGGGCAGGTCGGCAAGGATGAATTCGCCGAAATCAAAGTAGTTGACAAGTCGGGTGCGCCCCGGTTCACTACTCGTTTTTGCAAGTTTTTTGCGGTTTGCCAGCATGTTGATAAAGGAGCTTTTCCCCACGTTGGATTTTCCGCACACAGCGATCATCGGCTTATCGGGGGTGATAAATTGATCGGCTCTCGCTGCGCTTGTGATGAAGGTTGCGTTTTTAATCACGAGTGCAGGCGCTTGGTTTTTATCATTCGTCTCGTACATGGTGCCCTCCTTTTGTTTATTATTATTTATCGTTTAACAACGAATGCTTTCCGCTTGATCGTTTTCCGACATAGCGGGAATGGGTGTAGTATTTTGTTCTTGTTTGTTTTTCCTAAGTTCGCTTTCGGAATATTCGTAGAATTTACCGCCTTCGAGCATGAGATCGAATACTTCGCTTACTTCCTTAACGGGGATAAAGAGTACGTCCTCTTTCACGATTTCGGGAAGTTCATCCAAATCACGACGATTTCCGTTGGGGATGAGCACGGTGTGAATTCCTACTCGTCTTGCGGCAAGGGATTTTTCTTTCAGTCCGCCGATAGGCAGCACTTTGCCTCGAAGGGAGATTTCTCCCGTCATAGCAACATCGCCACGTACGTGTCTACCCGTGAAGGCGGAGAGTATGGCGGTTGCAATCGTAACGCCGGCGCTCGGCCCGTCTTTGGGGGTTGCGCCGTCGGGAACGTGTACGTGCAAGTCGGTCGTGCTGAATTTTTCAGTCGGAATACCATATTGATCGGCGTGCGCACGAATGTACGTAAGCGCTGCCAAGGCAGATTCTTTCATTACGTCGCCCAGCTTTCCCGTGAGTTTTAAATCGCCTTTGCCGGGCATTAATGAGGCTTCCACGGTGAGTGTCGTGCCGCCGAATGCTGTCCAGGCAAGTCCCGTTACGGCACCCACTTCTTTATCAAAGCGTTCGTCGTCCGTGTTAAAACGAGGAGTACCCAAAAATGCGGATACCATGTCTGCGTTGAGTTCCACGCATGGAAGATTTTTGTCGTTGGCGTACCGCACGGCAACCTTACGGCAGAGAGTGCCGATGGTTCGTTCTAAGGTACGTACGCCCGCTTCTCGGGTGTATCCTTCGATGGTGGCTTGAATGCCGTCGGGGGTGATGGTGAGGTTGTCCGTTGTCAAGCCGTTCGCTTCAAGTTGTTTGGGAATGAGGTAACGTTTGGAAATTTCCGTTTTCTCCTCCATTGTGTAGCCTGAAAGCTCAATAATTTCCATACGATCACGCAAGGGGGAAGGAATTCCTTCAAGCGAGTTTGCCGTCGTAATGAAAAGTACTTTGCTCAAATCGTAGGGATATTCGAGGTAGCGATCACGGAAGGTTGCGTTCTGCTCGGGATCGAGCACTTCGAGAAAAGCGCTTGCAGGATCTCCTTGCATATCCGAAGAGAGTTTGTCGATTTCGTCAAGCAAAAAGACGGGGTTGATGGTACCTGCGTTTTTCATGCCGTACAAAATACGTCCGGGCATTGCGCCGATATAAGTGCGGCGATGTCCGCGGATTTCCGCTTCGTCCTTGACGCCGCCGAGACTCATGCGAACGAATTTACGCCCCAAAGCTCTTGCGATGGAATTTGCGATGCTTGTCTTGCCGACGCCCGGGGGCCCGACAAAGCAGAGAATGGGCGCTTTCATATTTCCCGTCAACTTCAACACGGCGAGATATTCGGTGATGCGCTCCTTGATTTTTTCCAAGCCGTAATGGTCGGCGTTCAAAACGGCGACGCAATCTTCCAGTTTCTCGGTATCCACAGTCTCTTCCGTCCAGGGCAGCGCAATCACCTGATCGAGGTAATTTGCAATGACGGTATACTCGGGCGAGGAACTGGGCATTTTGCTCATGCGATGGATTTCTTTAAGGCATTTTTCTTCGAGTGAGGCAGGCAGGTGTTTGTTGAGTACCTTTTCTCGATATTCATCCTCTTCCTTTTCATCGTCGCCAAGCTCTGTATGAATGGCTTTGATTTGCTCACGCAAGAAGTATTCCTTTTGATTTTTGTCAATATTTTGACGAACGGAGTTTGCGATTTTTTTCTCGATTTTGGAGATTTCAAGCTCGTCGTTTAAGCATTGCTCAAAACGTTTGAGCCTTTCCACGATATGCGTTTCTTCTAAAAGGTGTTGTTTCACGTCGATGCGAACACGCATGGAAGAGAGCGTCACGTCCACGTATTCGTCAGCGTCTTCAATCTTGTCGAGCTTTGCAATCGTATCTTTGGGAATCTTTCCGTCTGCGGAGAGTACGTCTTTCACCAACGCTTTCGCTGTGCGGAAGTATGCCTCCTCTAACACCTCGTCTCCGTGTTGAATGGAGAGTTCGTCTGCGACGCCGTAGATACAGCCGTCGCTCTCGCTCAAGGAAAGTGCGCGTGCTTTTGCTCGATAAAGTCCTTCACAAAGGACACGAATAACGCCGCCCGAAAGCTGGGCAACTTGCTTGATTTTTGCCACACACCCGACCGTGTAAAGGTCGGAAGGTTCCACGTCGTCCTTTTCCGTCTGTTTTTGCGTGAGAATAAGCACCAAACGATCGTCGTTGTTGGAAGCGCGTTCGATGGCTTTGAGTGTCATTTTTCTGCCCACTTCAAAGGAAATGGAAGTGTGCGGAAATGCTACCTTGCCACGAAGGGGCACGACGGGCAGTAAATTTGTATTCAAAACTTTTTCTTTCTTGTTTTCCATATTAGTATATGTACCCGTTTTTTGTTGAAATCAAACGGATTTCTCGTGTTTTCAAATCTTGGATTATAGTATACCATGATTTGTGCGTAAAAGTAAAGCGTTTTATTGAGGGTGATTTTGGAATATCGGTGTTTTGAAGAAAGCTTTGGCTGGGCGAAGGATATAAAAAACGGGTGAGCAAAAGGCGCACCCGTTACTATTATTTTTTACTTCATTTCATACATGGTATGGGCATTTCGTGTAAACTTTGTGCTTTTTCGGATAAAGTAAACTCCCCTTCCCGTTCTCCACGAACGCTGAAATATTCTTCTTTATACGTTCGGTGTGGTACGAAATATATATTTTTATCCTTCCATCGCTCACGTGCTTCAATGGCGAAGAGTTGTTCGGAAATAATTTTCCGCATAATGCGATCGTTTAGCTCCACAACAGCCGTGGTGAATCCGTTGTAAAAACAGTCGAGTAAGGCATTGCGGATTTTGGTGACGACGAAAATGTCCTCTCGGACGTGACCAATTCCGTTGCAACAAGAACAAGGTTTGACGAGGTAGGAAAGTACGTTGTTGCCCAGTCGTTTGCGCGTAAATTGCGTAATGCAAAGTTCGCTCATGGGGAGGACGTTGCATTTTGCGCGGTCAAGAGCTAACGCATTTTTGAGTGTTTCTGTAACGGCGATTTTGTGGGCCTCGTCTGCCATGTCGATAAAATCTACGACGACGATGCCACCGATATTGCGAAGGCGGACTTGCCGTGCGATTTCTCTTGCTGCGACAAGGTTCATTTGAAAGACGGTGTCTTCAAGGTTTTCGCTGCCGATAAAACTCCCCGTGTTGACGTCCACCACCGTCATGGCTTCGGTGGGTTCAATGACGAGGTATCCACCGTTTTCCAAGGGAACCATCGGGCGCACTGTATCATGTACGAGAGGGGTGATTCCGTACTCCTGCAACATGGATCTATCACCCATGTATTTGATGAGCTTGCTTTCGGGGATATCACCACGCAATCGAATGAGTTGTAAAAGTCGCTGATAGAGCGCTTCGTCGCCAACGTGAATGGCGTGCAGAGCTCCGTCAAAACAGTCTCGAATGACACGTGCCGGCAGGTCTTCCGTTTCGTATAAAAGAGAACCGACTAAGGCGGACTCCGCCTTTTCGAGAATGGTTGCGTTGAGTTTTTTAAGATAGTCCGTTTCCGTTTTGAGTTGCAACTCGGTGGCGAAAGGGGCTTGCGTGCGGACGATAAACCCCTCTTCCGCATCCGAACGCATAGAAGTTGCGACGGTCAAAAGCTTTTCTCGTTCCGCTTCGTCGGTGATTTTTCTGGAAATTCCGAGGAAGGGGGTGTTGGGTAGGTAAATGATTCGCTTCCCCACGAAGGAAAGGTGCGTAGTTACTTTTGCGCCTTTATTGCCTCGGGCTGGTTTGGTGATTTGGACGATGAGCTCGTCGCCCTCTTTCAGACTGTGGATTTTGTCGTTCGTTTCCGCCATGACTCCGTCGTACTTGGAGTAATCGGTGTACGTTTCGTCCATGGAAAGATAACAATTTCTGGATAAACCACAATTAATAAAGGCTGCATTCATGCCGGAGAGTACGTTGACAACCTTTCCTTTGTAGATGTTCCCCACACAGGCGGTTCGCGGTTCTTTTTCACAGGAAAATTCAGCTAAACGCCCGTTTTCCAAAAGTGCGGCGAACTGCTGTCCGCAATATCTATCCAAAAACCATTCTTTCTTCGTTGTTTCGATCATGCTGTATCCAACCTGTTTGTGTGCGTCTGAAAAATACGCCGAATACTATTATAACATAAAAAGCGGCGTTTCGCAAGAGTTTTCCCTTGATCGTTACAAAGAAAGAGGGCCTTTTTTCTCTTTTTGAGTAGATTTGCGTAATTTTTCGATGGTATCGTATGGAGATTTCGAGTGTAAAAAAAGCTCGGAAAGCTCGTTTTGCGAAAGGTTGTAAAGGTATTCTTCCTTCTCATTGTAGACTTCGAGTTGTAGATAGCTTCCACGTGTTAAAAATCGCAACGCTTTCTTGACTGTACAGCTTTCGAGTACGGCAATTCGGCGGATTTCCACTCCTTTTTCCAAAGAATTTCGATAGGAAAAGTCTATCTTTCCGTAGACGGCTTGTTTGTCTCGGTTGCCAAATGCGCCAACGATCAGAAAAATGCTGAAGGAGAGTAGGGAAAAATTCCATGCGCCCTTCATACAGAATAAGATGAATAGAGCGAGGATAATGCCGGCGAAAAAGAGAGTGAGAATGCGGCAGATTTTCTCGGCTCGTCTTTCCGCCTTACTCTCTTCCGTGTAGCGTTTTAGAAAACTTTCCGTGAGTGCGCATTTCAAGATTCTGCCGCCGTCGAGCGGATAGGCAGGGAGCAGGTTAATGAGCGCAATGGAGAGGGAAGAATAACACGCAACGTCGGTGAAAGGATAGGTTGTGGGAAACGTCCACCATAATGCGGCGAAAAACACGGCGGTGATAAGGTTGCAAAGTGGTCCGCAAGTGGCGACGAAAATCTCGTCTTTGAAGCTAATCCCCTTCAAATCGCCGTCGATAACTGCGCCGTACGGCATGAGTACGATTTTATGCAGGCGATATCCAAGGGAGGCGCTGGCGAATGCGTGTGCGCACTCGTGTTGAATGGCGACGAGTGTGCTTAATAAAAAGAGAAAAAGTTCACCTGTACAGGCGTACCAAATCCCTGTAAGAAGGAAGAGAGGATGAATAGAAAAAAGGCTTTTATTAGTGTTGTTTGTGGAATTTGCGTGGCAACCATCAGGCTGCCACGCTGGCAAATATTTTGTGTTAGACATAAGCCACACTTATTCTTCTTCCATATCCTTCAACCACGCAAGACAGTTTTCTTCCGTGAGACAGAAGCAATTTAGCAAAGCGCCTGAATCGTACATTGTAACCTGCACTTCAGTGTTGCCGTCCGTGTATCCGACGGGAACGTTTGCTTTCACTTCCTCTCCTACGGTGTAATAGACGTAGTTTAATCCATTGATAACGCCGGTGAAGGAATCGGAATATTTGATTTTAATTGTATAAATTCCATCGCTGGATTGACTGACTTCCGCCACGGTTCCGTTTGCGCAAGGATATACGCAGCAATCGTCTTGAAAGGATAAAATGCCGGCGGCTGAAAGGGAAAGTTCCGCATCGGAAAGAACGCTGACGACGGGAGATAAATGGAAATCCTCATACGTTCGATTGTCTGTTTGTGAAATCGTAGGCACGTCTGCAATGGCGCGGAAAAAAGTGTTGATGGCGCTTTGCGGCATAAACACGTTGGTTAAAAAGATGGCTCCACATAATGCGCAGGCGGCGATAAATTCTGCATTGAGGGTTGTGTTGAAGATTTTTTCAAGATGATTTTTATTGCTCAACGCATACTTACCCTCTCCATTTTCAGAATGCAACGAATAATCTTGTGGAAAAAGTCGAGAGGAAGAATTGCCTTCTGTCTCCTCGGTTGAATACAAACGCACGGTGTCGATGCGTTCGGGAATGGGTTCAAAATCTAACCTCCCTTCGCTGTTTACGCTCTCGGCGAAAAGATCCCCTTCCACCTGCAAGGGTTGTTGTAAGGGCGGTTGTGATTGTTCTTCCTCGTGTAACCGCTCGTTTACTTGTTCGATGACGGACTCTTTTAAGGGGGTGTCGTGTGTGTTTGCGCCTTTTAATTCGGTTGCATCCGTGCGCTTTTTGCGTCGATTGTTTTTTCGTACGACGTTGACGGTCGAGACGGGAATTTCCAACATTTCTGCATATTCGATTTCTTCGTTCATACATAATCTCCTTATTGCCTTGGTTATTGTATTCTATGCAAAGGGAAAGGAAAATAGAACAAAAAAGAAAGTTTTGCCTGCATGAAAGTGGCAAAACTCATCCTCGATTTATATACTTGATTTATAAGCTATACTTATATTCTATGACAGTAATCATAATACCAGCAACGGTAGGGCGACTCGCAGTGTTCGGAGGGCGAAATATTAGGCATACAGGAATCTTTGCGCTTGAGCTTTCCGTACTCAAAGATGTGTTCGGAAGCGAGCTTGTCTGCTTGGAGTGCACCTTTGGAAACGGTTACGATGCGGTAACGAAAGTTGGCGTGAGTGAGAAATTCTTCCTTTTCAAAGGGCTCGTCTGCGAGTGGATAGTTCTGCGGCGGTTCGTCGCCACGTAAAATCAGATTGCAGGAGGTTACGTTTACGCCGCATTTGTGTAGAAGAAAATGCTGGAATCCTAAGTCGTTGATAAATTCTTTTCTTGCGGTGTAGGCGTTTTTCACCTCGTATAGAGCGTACCCTCTCCCTTCCTTTTTTAGAATATCGGCGGCGCAAAAATTGCCGTACCACGTGAAAGCGCCTTCGCAAATGACGGGCGTGTTGGCTTCGAGTAGCGTTTTGGTTTTCTCAAGCATTTCCGCATAGTTCAATCTACCGTCTTCACGGAAGGTGGTTGTTTCCACAAATTCCCCAAAAATGCCCATGGCTACGTCTCCAAATTCGTTGCCTGCGTCGAGTTTTGCTTGTACTTCCGGCGGAATAATTTTATATTGTGGTGCGTGCGCATCCAGCCACAACATTTTTTCGCATTGCAAAGCACGGATGAAATCTGTTTTGGAAATGGGCATAACGTACTCCTTTGGGTTAAACTTTTTTGATTTTTTTAACGACTAGGTCAAACTGCTTGAAAAATTACGTTGTTTTCCTGTTGTTTTTAATAAAAGTCGCTTGGGTTTGTTGTAAAATCTTATGGTAAGTATAGCATGGAAAACGTGGAATGTCAAGCGTGAAAAAGCAGATTTTGTAAGTGTTGTTTTTGAAATTAAGAAGGCGAAATAAGGAAAAGACGGCTTTTCGCCGTCTGGAATTTTATAGGTAAACGTCAGCAATCAGCGTGCGCTGTGAGCGGCGTTTTGCTCTGCATAGAATATAAATCGAATTCGCTCTCGATGTCAAACTCTTCTCCCGTCTCAAAGGCAGCCAGTTTGGAAACGGACACTTCGTAGGCGGTCATCGTCCTCGTCTCGCTCTCTGAGATCTTTTTTTGATACTCACGGCTTTGAATTCTGCCTGAAATGGCAATGCGATCCCCTACGTTTAAGTTCTTCACGAATCGAGCGTTCCGTCCCCAAGCGATGCAGGGAATGTAATCGGATTTATTGTAAGCACGATTGACGGCGATGAGAACGTCGGCAATTTCACGATTGAACGGGGTGGTTCGGTAGATGGGCGGTTTGCAGATGTAGCCGCTGAGCAAAATGCTGTTTGGGTTTCGATCGGGCAGTTCGTTGATAAGCTCACGAATAAAAACGGTGAGCATCAAACGGGATTTTCCGTTCTCGATTTTGTTGTAGCTGCGGAATTGACCGAGTGCACAGATGGATTTTCCTTTGGCGAGCATTCCGTCTTGAATGAGCCGCTCGGACAGAGTGACGGGAAGAATATCCGCTTGACCGGAAAGTCGCATGACGCTTACGTGAAATTCGTAAAATCCTTCCCCGAATACTTCGTGGGAAAAGGTTGCATCGCTCACGATTTCCCCTGAAATGAAGACTTTGTTGTTCTTTTCTGAAACGTAATTCATAGTATTTTTATACCTCCAAAAGTAATTCAATTAATAAAATGACTATACCATGTATGCGTTGAGTTTATTAAATTCCTTTATTTATTAGAGTTTTTCCATTGCCTGCCGTTGTGGTCGATGGTGTAATCGTTTTTGTAGATAAGCTCCCCGACGGGCACGAACTCATACCCTCGATTTTTCAAGGTGGAGAAGATAAGGGGGAGCGCTTCTGCCGTGTGCAGACCGTTGTTGTGGCAAAGGATAATGGAGCCGGGTTTCACGCCGTTGATCACTCGCATGGCAATTTCCATGGCGGAAAGATTTTTCCAGTCAAGAGAATCGACGTCCCATTGAATGGGGTAGATTTTCATATCCAGACAGGTGTCAATCACATCGTTATCGTAATCCCCGTAAGGAGGGCGGAAGAGGGTAACTTTTTGCCCCGTCACCTTTTCAATGGCTTTGGAAGAGGTGGAAAGCTCGTCGCGAATTTCCCCTTCCGATTGCTTGCTCATATACGAATGAGTACGGCTGTGTGTGCCCAGCTCGTGCCCGGCTTCAACGATTTTCTTGGCGTACTCCGGGTATTTTTCCACCCAAAATTGCACGGCGAAAAAGGTGCATTTAACGTTGTTTTTCGCCATGGTGTCAAGAAGTGTATCGGTGTGGTCGACGCCCCAAGCGCAATCGAAGCTGATGGCGATTTTCTTCTCTTCCGTCTCCACCGAATAAATAGGCAAAGAACGGCTTGAACTTGTACCTACCCCTGCCGTAGCTTGATTTTTAAGCCCCTCTTTCACACTGAGAGCCGTCGTGGATAGTACGACGAAAATTGCGGTGCAAAGAAGGGAGATTGTCGCAAGAAGGGTGGGGGAAAGTTTCTTTGAATTCATGTGCATGGGGTACCTCTATCATAGCAAAACGTTGACCAAAAAATTTCACGAAAAAAGCCGAAGAAAAACTGCTTTTGTAAAAACGCTCTTTTTGTGAAAGAGGCAAGACGGTTGTGCGAGAACTTTCGCCAAGGGTTTTGATGGATTTTTCTCGTGGGATGTGCTGTATCCTACTCTATTCTTCGTCGTTTACGAATATGACGAAAAATAAAAAATCTGTTGGAAACAGTTTACTTTTTCGGGAAAATCATGTATAATACTTCATATAAATACCACACAGGTAGATACTACAGGGGCGCGAGGTGTTCTATGCGGATTTGGGCAAAATTGATTACAGACGGAAAAATGCAGAAGCAATACGTATATGAGCTTCGTGAAAAACTCACTTATTCGCATTTTTTTGATTATTTGACGGAGATTTGCCAGGAACTTGACGTGCCTACGCCTGTTTTGACTAAGACGCACGTATTTAATTTTGCGAAGTTTAATCGTGTGAAATTTCTCCCTCGTGATTTTGTTGAAACGTTAGGTTATGACCAACTGTTTATCGAAAATATATTCTAAAGAAAGGAGTTTATTATGACCGGTCTTGAAAGGGATATTTTGAATATTTTAACGGAAGACGCACGTATTCCCACGAATAAAATCGCTGCGATGCTGTCCGTGGACGAAAAGCAAGTGCAATCGTGCATTTCAGATATGGAAAAGAATGGCTTGCTCGTTAAATACACGGCAATTCTTAACAGCGAAAAGGCGGATGAGCCGCTCGTAGAAGCGTTGATAGAAGTGAAGGTTACCCCTAAAAAGAAAGAAGGATTTGACGGGATTGCCAAACAGATTGCTTCCTTCCCTGAGGTGAAAGCGGTGTACCTGATGAGCGGAGCGTACGATCTTGCCGTGTTTATCGAAGATAAGACGTTGCAGCAGGTTTCTCGTTTTGTTTCCGAACGTATCTCTACGTTTGACGGCGTATTGAGCACTGCAACCCATTTTATTTTGAAAAAGTATAAAATCGAGGGTACGTTGACGGAAAAGGAAGACGCCGATTATCGCTTGTCTATACAGGCATAATAACTCAACGCATACATGGTATGCTCATTTTAGTGTCATAGGTAATAACAATGCGTGATTTTGTTAATCAAAAAACAAAAAATATACAACCGAGTGGGATTCGTAAATTTTTCGACATCGTATCGGTGACGGAGGGTGCGATCTCGCTGGGTGTGGGCGAACCTGATTTTGTTACGCCCTGGAAGGTGCGTTCGGCTGCAATCACTTCCTTACAAAGAGGGTATACGCAGTACACGGGTAACCGTGGTATGCCTGCGTTGCTTTCCCTTATTTCCCGATATTTGGAGGAGAGATTCTCTCTCTCGTACGATCCCAAACATATCATCGTGACGGTGGGTGGAAGTGAAGCGATCGACCTTGCATTGCGTGCTTGTGTGGAATGTGGCGACGAGGTGCTTATTCCCGATCCTGCATACGTGTCATACTCCCCTCTCGTGTCCATGTCTGACGGCGTGCCCGTGCACGTAGAGTGTCTTGAAAAGGATAATTTCGTACTGAAACCCGAATATCTTGAAAGGGCAATCACGCCAAAGACGAAGGCGCTGATTTTGACCTATCCCAACAACCCGACGGGTGGGATTATGACGAGGGAGGATTTGGAGGCGATTGCGAAAGTGATTGTCAAACACGATTTGCTCGTCATCAGCGACGAGATCTATGCCGAGCTTACCTACGGGCAAAAGCACGCATCGATTGCGCAGATTCCCGGTATGAAGGAACGCACGGTATACGTGAGTGGTTTTTCCAAGGCGTTCGCCATGACCGGTTGGCGTATGGGATACGTGTGTGCGCCGCCTGAAATTGACGAGGCGATGTTCAAAATTCATCAATATGGAATTATGTGTGCGCCGACCATGTCTCAGTTTGCGGCGATTGAGGCACTTAAGGACGGACTTTCGGATAACTTTTCGACGGTGGAAGAAATGCGAGAATCCTACGACAAACGCAGAAAATTCGTGTTGTATTCCCTGAAAGAAATCGGGCTTGATTGTTTTGAGCCGCGCGGTGCGTTTTACGCCTTCCCCTCCGTTCGTTCGACGGGGCTTAACGGGGAAGAGTTTGCCAACGGACTGCTTGCAAGTCAAAAGGTGGCGGTTGTGCCCGGCAATGCGTTTGGACAGTTCGGGGAGCATAACGTTAGACTTTCGTATGCGACGAGTATGAACGCCCTGTCGGAAGCGTTTGAACGAATGTCGAAATTTTTGAAACAAAACGGATAAATCGACGGAAATTCTTTTGAAAACTTATAAAAATCATTGACAAACCCTAAAAAATAGGGTATAATAAAGATAATCAAATACGCTGCCGTGGCTTTCAGATGACGAAAAGTCACGGTTGTATTTTTACGTTCCGTAAGCGAACGGTTTTTTTCGTGTACTCTATTTTGTATGGAGCGGGTATAACGACGAAAAAATCGGAATATTATAAATTGCGGAACAGGAGGAATTAAATGGCTGAACAGCAGTTTATTATGACACAAAAGGGTTACGATGAGGCGGTAAAACGCTTGAAGTATTTGCAGACGGACAAGCGTCAGGAAATCGTGGATAGAATCACGGAAGCGAGAAGCCACGGCGATCTTTCCGAAAATGCAGAATATGATGCAGCACGCAACGAACAGGCAGCGAACGAAGGTGAAATCGTAGAGCTTGACTACAAGATCAAGAACGCAGTGATCATCGAAGAAAACACTGATACGTCCTACGTACACGTTGGTTCGAAAGTTCGCGTTTACGATGAAGAACTCGATGAGGAAGAGGTGTACGAAATCACCGGCTCCACCGAAGCGAACGCAATGGAAAACAAAATTTCCAACGAGTCCCCTGTTGGCAAAGCGCTCCTTAAACATAAAGTCGGGGATGCGGTTCGTGTGCTTGCGCCCGACGGGGAATACAAGCTTCACGTGCGTGAGATTTTCTAAGATTTTATAAAAGAAGCACCCCATGTATTTGATGAAGTACATTTTTGGGGAATAATTACGAGGTGACAAACAATGGCAGATAATAAAAATGTGAAGGCGCCTGTGGAGGTGTCCGAAGAAGAGCAACTGATCGAACAGGCGAGAATTCGTCGTGAGAAGCTCGCAAAACTTATTTCGGAAGGCAAAAATCCTTACGAACAGGTAAAATATCCCGTGGATGCGGATTCTGAAACGATTAAAAATAATTACGAAGAATACGAAGGGAAAACCGTTTGTATGGCGGGGCGTATGATGTCTCGTCGTATCATGGGTAAAGCTTCCTTCTCGCATATTTCCGATAAGAGCGGTTCTATTCAAATTTACGTAACTCGTCAGGATATCGGCGAAGAAAATTATATGTCCTATAAAAAGGATTACGATATCGGTGATATTTTCGGATTCAAAGGGTTTGTATTCAAGACGCAGACGGGGGAAGTTTCTATTCACGTAAACGAACTCGTTTTGCTTACGAAGTCCCTTCTTCCCCTTCCTGAAAAATACAACGGGTTGCAGGACAAGGATATGAAGTATCGTTTGCGCCACCTCGATTTGATTATGAACAAGGACGTGCGTGATACCTTCCGTATGCGTTCCAAGATTTTGAAAGAGATCAGAAACTTCCTTGACAATCGTGGATACCTCGAAGTGGATACGCCTACCCTTTTGACGATGGAAATCGGTGCGGATGCCCGTCCTTTCAAGACGCATCACAACGCACTTGATTTGGATATGTATATGCGTGTGGAAACTGAGCTTTGCTTGAAGCGTCTTATCGTAGGTGGTTTGGATAGAGTATATGAAGTGGGCCGTATTTTCCGTAACGAAGGTATGGACGCATATCACAACCCTGAATTTACCACCATTGAAATGTATCAGGCGTACACTGACTATATCGGCATGATGGACATGATCGAAGAAATGTACAAGACGGTTACACTCAATGTTTGCGGTACGCTCGATATCACCTATCAGGGCACGGAAATTCATATGGGTAACTGGGAACGTCTCACCATGGCGGAAGCGGTGAAAAAATATGCCGGCGTTGATTACAACGACTGGGCAACGGACGAAGACGCAAGGGCAGCGGCGGCAAGCTTGGGTGTAGAACTCGAGCATGTAAATGCAACCAAGGGCTGGGTACTTATCGAACTCTTCGATGCATTCGTAGAAGATAAGTTGATTCAACCCACCGTGATTTACGATTATCCCGTAGAAAACTCCCCCCTGGCAAAACGTAAGCCTTCCAACCCCCTGTTTACCGAACGTTTTGAATATTTCATCTGCGGCCACGAGTATGGCAACGCCTTCTCCGAGTTGAATGATCCCATTGATCAAAAGCAGCGTATGGTGAAGCAGATTGAAGCGAAGCGTGCGAAGGGGAATAATGAAGCACAGGTTGATGAGGATTTCATCAATGCGTTGGAATACGGCTTGCCTCCCACAGGTGGCTTGGGTATGGGGCTTGATCGTTTCGTCATGTTGTTGACGGATAGCTCCACCATTCGTGACGTTATTCTCTTCCCCACGATGAAACCTAAAAAGTAAGGAAAACACGCACAATCACATACGGCGCAAAGGGCTGATTTTGAATGAATGCGTTGTATTCCTCAAAATCGAACAACGCTCGCTTGATGACCTTATGCAGTTGCTTGCACAAAGCGCCGAATTTCTACCTTCGGAAACTCGGTGCTTTCTTTTTTGAAGCGAATGCTATACGTGGAATGTCTTTAGCTGCGAGTTGGTGCTTGAATGCGTTTTATTAAAAAATAGTGATCGTATATGCAAAATTATTTTCGTAATCAAGAAACTTTGAAAAAGTGCCGCATCTATCAAATGCTGCTGGAGAATGCAGACAAGCCTCATTTGTCCTTTCACACGCCCGGGCATAAAGTCGAAGGGTGGGATATTACGGAGCTTTCTTTTTCGGACAATTTATCTGCGCCCCATGGTTGCATTTTAGAGGCGGAAAGGGAAATTGCGGAAATCGTCGGTGCGGCAAAGAGTTTTATTTTAACAGACGGGAGCACCTGCGGTGTGCTTTCCATGCTCTATGCGGCAAAGCAGCTCGGGGTGAAAACGGTTGCATTGCCTGTAAATGGGCATAAGAGTGCGTTTAACGGGTGCAAATTATTGGGATTGGCTCCCATGCTTTATGAAAATGAAGCACCCATGTCTGCGTTCACGAATATTTTTGAGCACACAGATTGTATATTTGTCATCTCTCCCGATTATTACGGACGTATTCCCGATCTTTCATGGGTGCGTGAATACTGTCAGAAAAAGGGGAAATTGCTTTTGATTGACGGTGCGCATGGCGGACATTTGCATATGGACAAGCCTCGTTATGCCGGAACGTATGCCGATCTTTGGGTGGACGGGGTACATAAAAGTTTGCCTGCTATGACGCAAGGCGCTGTGGTTTCCGCACGGACGGAAAAATATGCGGCGGCGTTGCGTGAAGGGGTGGAAATTTTCCGCACGTCAAGCCCTTCCTATCCTATCATGGCGAGCGTGGAATATGCGGTCAAATATCCAAGAAATAAGATATTGGAAGAGGCTGTTCGAGCTTTTCAACGACAAGAAAGAGTGGTGAGCGGAGACGACTGGACGAAAATCTGCGCATTGTTTGGAGCGCAGTCGTTCGAGGTGGAAAAAACGCTTGAACGAGAAGGAATTTACGCTGAATTTTGCGACGGAGACGTGGTGATGTTCTATCTTTCCCCTGCGACGACGATGCAGGAGTTTGAGAGACTGAAAACTCGTCTGCTGGAGCTGTTCAAGCTATATCCGTATACCCCGATAAAACAAACTCAACGCATACCTGCCCCCACTGTTTCTTATCAAGACAGGGAGACGGAATGGGTGGATTTGCGAGATGGCGAAAACAGAGTCTGTGCGGCAAATTGCGGACTCTTCCCCCCTTGTACACCTTTGATTTTCTCTGGTGAACAAGTGAAAAAAGAAAAGATAGAATTGCTTGCCAAGGCGGACAACGTATTTGGAATTGTAGAAGGCGAGATTTTGGTATATAAAGAAGACGAAGAAGAGAGGAAAAGAAGATGAAGAGAGGAAAATTTATCACATTTGAAGGCTGTGACGGATGCGGTAAAAGTACGCAGCTTACATTGCTCAATAAATATTTGACGGAGCAGAACGTCCCCCATATTTTCACGAGAGAACCGGGGGGTGGCAAAATATCCGAGATGATTCGTGAGATTTTGCTCAGTGGCAAAAATATGGAAATGACGGACGCTTGCGAAGCGCTCTTGTATGCGGCGTCGAGAGTGCAGCATTTACATGATCGAGTAGAACCTGCGTTACAAGAAGGGAAACTTGTTATTTGCGACCGATACGTGGATTCGTCCCTTGCTTATCAAGCGTATGCGCGTGGTTTGGGTGTTGATTTTGTGGGGCAAATCAATGGGTACGCTATGAAAAATTATGCCCCCGACGTGACCATTTTCATAGATCTTTCGCCTAAGGACGCATTTGATAGAAAACACGGCGCCGATCAAAACGATCGCATGGAGCTTGCCGGAACGGAGTTCCATGAACGAGTCTATGAAGGATATAAAAAGATTGCGAAGGACGAACCTGAACGTGTCGTTTGTGTAGACGGCAAAAAAACGCCTCAGGAAATTTTTGCGGATGTTCTTACGATTTTGAAAGAAAAAAATTGCTTATAAAGGAAAACGTTTATGCAAATTTGGGAAATTTTATTGTTGGCAGTGGCACTTTCAATGGATGCGTGCACGGTGGCTATGACGAACGGGATGCTCTATCCGAAAATGCCTGTGAAAAAAGCGTTGTTGATCGGCGCATTTTTCGGCTTCTTTCAGTTTTTGATGCCTGTCATCGGCTACTTTATTACGGGAATCGTGACGGGTGCGTTTATGGACGTGTTTGAGTCCGTTTCGGCTTGGATTTCCTTCGGTCTTCTCGCCTTTCTCGGTGGCAGAATGTTGTGGGAAGGTGTGAAAGAATTTCGTGCGGCGAGAGCGGAAAGTAAGCAGTCCTCTTCACTTGTTGAAAATGCAGAAGAAGAACAAATGACGGGGGCAGGTGTTTGTTTACAAACAGAAGAACCTCAAAAAGAACTTACAATTTTGGAACTTTTTACGCAGGCAATCGCAACCTCGATTGATGCGTTGGCGGTAGGTGTGACCTTGCAGATGGCTGCAATTTCGGATGCAGGTTTGGCACTCGGCGTATGGGGTGCGACGGGCGTGATCGGCGTGTGTACGTTTGGATTGAGTGTCGGTGCGGTGTACATTGGAAAAATGCTTGGAAGTAAGCTTGCGGACAAAGCGTCCATGTTTGGCGGCGTTGTATTGATTGCCATCGGCTTAAAGATTTTGATTGAGAGCTTTCTTTGAGTTGGTACATAGTTTGAAGCGGTCGCGAGGAAGAATCCATCGAAACAGTTCCCTATCCATGCGGCTTTCGACAAAATTGTACGGTGAATTGTGTTAACTTCGTGAACGTTTGCTAAATGTTTGGTTTTTCGGGTTGTAAACACTTGAAAAACCTTTTTTAATATGGTAAAATAGTATAGATGTTATCGCATAATATATGCAATGGGGTAAGCTCCGATTTTGGCAATAAATGCGTTGTTTTTTTGTAATAGGAAGTGCTATTGCTGTAAAAAATCCGCCTTTTTCCTTCTCAAAATCGCTTACGATTCTCGCATGATGGCACGATGCGGTATTGTCTATATACTGTGAATTATATTTAGATAGGAGAGAAAACCTTGAACAAGAAAACAAAAACAATTATGTGGATTGTTGCGGCAGTCCTGCTCGTTGGGTTGCTTGGCGTGCTCTTGATGGACGTTGTCGGAGGCGCAAAGGAAATCACGTTTGACGAGTTTGCGATATTGCTCAAAGAAACTTTCACTGGAGTGGATCTTAACGGCGACGGCGTAATTACGAAAATCAGCGACTTGTCCGTGGACGTGTATAAGTGGACGGCAGTTGTAAAAGAGGGCGATAAAGTCGTTGCTACTTATACGACGATTGCGCCCGAAGTGTACAGTTTTGATTCCCTGTACAGTTTCTTTGCATTGATAGCGCCCGAAGTGATTAGCGGTGGAATGCAGCTCCCCTTTAGTTTGGAATTTTCCGATCCTAACGCAGGTAGCGTATGGTCGAGTCTTCTTCCCTTTGTGGGATTGATTCTTCTTTGCGTAGTGTTCTGGATGGTGCTTCGCAGCACGTCCGGCTCTAATCCCTCTTCGATGAATATCGGTAAGTCCAAAGCACAAATGCAGAGCAATTTGAAAGTGCGTTTCTCGGACGTTGCAGGTGCGGAAGAAGAAAAGGAAGAATTGAAAGAGGTCGTTGAGTTCCTCAAATCCCCGAAAAAGTTCCATGCGCTTGGTGCAAAGATTCCTACGGGTGTCCTGTTGGTAGGCCCTCCGGGAACGGGTAAAACGTTGTTTGCGAAAGCGGTTGCCGGAGAAGCCGGCGTTCCCTTCTTCTCTGTGTCCGGTTCCGACTTCGTGGAAATGTATGTTGGTATGGGTGCGAAACGTGTACGTGACCTCTTCGACATGGCGAAGAAAAATCAGCCTTGTATCATCTTTATCGACGAAATCGACGCAGTGGGCAGACGGCGTGGTGCAGGTCTTGGCGGTGGTCACGACGAACGAGAACAGACGCTCAACCAAATCCTCGTGCAGATGGACGGCTTTGAAAGCACGGAAAGCATCATCGTCATGGCGGCGACCAACCGTGCGGACATTCTCGATCCTGCCCTTCTTCGTCCCG